>JAPUIP010000783.1 GCA_027296925.1 Candidatus Poribacteria bacterium
GGCCGTTCCGGCACTGAAACCGTGACCCGTTTTGGCTGGTACCTTTTCACTGCATCGATGGCGGCTTCGATGAGAATGGGGTTGTTGCGGGTCCACACCACGGCATGCTCAGCCAGGCCCAGGACAAATTCCGAGAAAGCCCCTTGCATACCAACCGTGCAAAGAAAGTTATACCATTTTGCCATGATGATCAAGCATTTCTTTGTCATCTTGAGCGGGAGTCGAGCCCGGAGACGAGTAAAAGATCTCCAAGGCGAGATTCTTCACTTCGTTCAGAATGACATTTATGCTGCATTTTCAACTCAAAATGGTATTAGATCTAGAAAGGAAAATCAGATGGAAAAATTCGCGAATATCAAGGCACTGATGTTTGATCTATTCGGTACCATCCTCGACCTCGGCGGCAGCCTGACGCCATTCATCGCGCGATTTCTGGAAGCTAAAGGAGCGGATACACCGCCAGAGCGCTTCTGGGACCAGTGGCGGGCGCGCCAACGCATCGAGCAATACCAGGACACCCTCGTGATGCTCGGTCACAGCGGCTACCTGGAGACTGTGCGCCGCGCATTCGTTTATACGCTAAATCTCAACAACATACAGACCTCCCGTGATGAAGTGAAGGATTTTATGCGCGCCTGGCAGGAGCTTTCTCCTTTCCCAGAAGTCCGCACTGCACTGGAACGGCTCAAGTCCCGGTACAAGCTGGTTATCTTGTCCAACGGCGATCCGGAATTCCTCGACCACCTCGCAAAGAATCGCGTCCAATGGGATTTCGATGACGTGATTTCGGTAACAGACGTTGGCGCTTTCAAACCGCACCCGGCCGTCTATCGCTACGCCGCCATCAGCAGGCTCCGGCTTGAGGTCGGCGAATGCCTGATGGTTTCTGCGAATTCATTCGACGTGATGGGCGCGAGAGCTTGCAGTTACAAAGCCGCGTTTGTCAATCGCTACCAACTTCCGTATGAGGACTCGCCGTACCTGCCGGATGTCACTGTCAGCGATTTTACAGAGCTGGCGGACGCGCTGCTTTGAGTTTTTCATGTCGATCAACTTGACGTAGACCAATGCGCCTATTTTGTTCCCAAACTCTCCTACGACTTCTCATCATCATGAGCCTTGCCCCTTCAATTGGATTGCCATCCGGTTTTTCTGGCGAATGTCACGCAGATCGGAAGCGGCACCAGATCTTTCAAGGGGAACTCTCGTTGTCTGGTGCCCCGCGAATTGGAGAGCGCGCAACGCTTGTGCTTGAAATCTCCGCCCAGTCTGATAATCCACCCCCAATTGAAGTCGTTATTCGGTTGCCGGAAGGAATTAGGAAACTCCGCCAGGTCTCTTCCAGTGGTCTGTTTCTGAGACCCCGCACTGCTCAGGACTACTCGATAGAAATCGAAGTGACACAGGTCGGTGTCTACACCTTGCAAGCGTCGGTCTACTGGCAGGAAAACGGTATCCCCCAAGCCCAACACTTCTATACCTATCTTGCCGTGACTACAGCAGGCTCACAGGTGAGTCAGACACCGCTACCCGTGAGACACATGCAGCGACTAAAGCCTCTGCTCAAAGATGGTGGGCTGAGGCAATCGAATCGAATGGCTGTAGGAGCGCCCCTTCACATCCACGGACAGATTCGCTATTTTGATGACAATCAACGCCTGGAAATTCCAATCCGGCACGTCCAGGTCCGTCTTTTTGAGCAGAACACCTTCCAACCGGACCAGGAAATCGAGACAGCCAAAACGGACGATAACGGCAGCTACAGTTTTCCCGCGATCGACAACATCGATCCAGAGGACGGGACGAAACGGGATGTCTACGTGATCGTCGCCTTTGAAAATGACATACTCAAGCTGACAAACGAGGGCGATGGACGCTATCAATTTCAGTCAGCGACACTTTTTAACGTCGATTCTGGGGATGCAGAGATCGACTTTGCGCTGGACAGCTCACATCAACAGCGTGCTGCCGGGCACATCTTCAACGCCATCCAGGATGAATCCGATTTTGTGCGGGAATGCTGTGGCTGGCAAAGAAGCCAGGTTCAGGTGAAATGGCCAGCGAGAAACTTCGATAGCGCAGCATTCTTTCCGGGGGATGATTTTATCCTGATTTCCACCAATCTGCAGTGGGAGCGCACTGCAATGTTACATGAGTACGGGCATGCAATCATGTATTCGGCTTACGGGAACGGTTTTCCCAAAACAAACCGCAGTGGCGCACATTTCATATTTACCGTTTCGGACGAAGGATTTGCGCTCATCGAAGGCTGGGCGGAATTCATGGAGGCGGTTGTGGATGACAATGCCTTCAACTTACGAGAACGGTTGAATCGAAATTTGCCGAACGCCGAGACCAACGATTGGTGGCGTGGGGGCTTTGCCGGGCGTGGGAATAACACAGACGGCAAAATTGTCGAAGGGGCGGTAGCGAGTATCCTGTGGGACATTGCAGATACACCTTCGAGCATTGATCATCAAATTGGGGTCGATGATGACAAAATCGGGGATGAGTTTCCGCGAATCTGGCAGATGCTCATCGAGGACAAGCCGCAGAGCGTCGTCGATTTCTGGCATGGCTGGCTCAGGCGTGGATATGGGTCGGTTGTAGAGTTACGGGAAATCTATTTCGATCATGCGATTGTGTTGCCACTTCCCCCACCGCTCTCGACGGGGCGAGTTCTAAGTATTCCAGCAGACCTCTCCGCATCACCAAATGAGAAAGATGTGCTTGCTCCAATCAATCTTGATGATTTTACAGGAGTCACCGGTGGAAGTCTTCGGCTGACCTATGATGCCCAATTGCTCTCCCCGGTGAAGGCCAGCACAACAGAAGCAACGAAGACTTTCGCTCTCAGTGCGGATCTCAGCACATCGGGCGAGATTCGGATCGCCTTCCAGAGTGCAATTGGTCTGACAGAGAAGAGTGGGACAATTTTCACATTGACTTTTAATATCCCTGGCGAGGCGGCAATTGGTCAATCGACAGAACTGATTTTTACACAGGCTACACTGCGCGACCAAGATGGGACGACGATTGCAGTCAGGACGCAGGACGGCCGATTCGCTATCGAAGGCCTCATTGGCGATCTGAATCGAGATGGATTGGTCGATGCTGCCG
>JAPUIP010000784.1 GCA_027296925.1 Candidatus Poribacteria bacterium
AGCTCCTCCCCGGTATTCGCATCAACGGCGTAGATGCGATATTCGCCGTAGCCGCTGCCGAAGTAGGCGGTTCCCTCCCACACGGCCGGCGACATATCGACGTGAATCGATGGATAGTGCCAGATCTCCTTCCCTTCGAGCGCATCAACGCAGTAAACGCCATCTTCTCCGGCACCAAAATAGACCTTCCCCTGGCTCACAAAAGGACTCGATTCCACATGGCTGGCGGTTTGAAACGTCCAGATCGGGCTGCCGTCGCTGGCGTTGAGGCAGTAGAGATGGCAATTGGTGTCCTGGTGAAACCCCTCGCCGACATAAACACGTCCACCAACGACCGTCGGTGAAGAAAAGATCTGAATCGGCGAAGGATACTGCCAACGGACATCCCCGCTATTTGCGTCGAGACAGTAAACCGCACCGCCGGTGGAGAAGATTGAGCCTTGCGCGGATGCAATATAAACGCGATCACCGGCAACGGCCGGCGAGGCGGAAAAGTCGACCATCATCGGGCCTGTTTCTTTGAACGTCCATACGGACTCTGCACTCATCGGGCCGGGGAGCTCATCGAGATGTCCCGTTCGGGTGATACCGCCTCGAAACGCGGACCAGGTAGACTGCGATGTGCTGGAGATGGTCGCTTGCACCGTTGGACGGACGCCTACCGCTGTTTTGATGGACGGATGGGCCGGCTGGAGGGCTTGATAAGCAAACACGGCGACTCCTCCAACGATGACGATTGCGAGTATTGCGGCAATTGCTTTGTGGCGGGAAGCGGATTCGCGGATGTGGTAAATCAGCATTCGGTAAGTCGAGGGCTTAAATACCGCGACAACGGCGATGCCAACAACGACGAGGATCTGCGGGAGAATGCTGACCAACGCCGAAAGCGGACCTAAGAGTTGCGGAATGACAGCGTGGGCGATTGTCGCTGAGTTAAAAACAATACATAAGAATACCAAAGCGAACAGCGCGCCTTTTCCTTTGATTTTCATCTTGAGTTCTCCTTCTGATTTTGGCACCGTAATGTGTAGAGACGCAGCATGTAACTCCAAAGTGCGCTACGATCGATTGATGTGCCATCTGACCGCAAAATGGATCAGGTTCTCCAGCATCGGATGGTTGACAAAAACATTGGCGCTCGTTTCATTTTGGAAACTGGTGACGAGGTACATCCCGGTGCCGTATTTCAACATCGCCACGGCGATCTCCCTGCCACCGTTGGTCGTGGCGAGGATTGTGTATTGATCGCTCCAATCCGTCCATGTGTCATCAATGAAAACGTCTCCGGATCTGATCGTATTCGGTTCGCCGAACAGCGTTCCTGAAGCGGGAGTCGCCTGAAAATCGCTGCGTCCCCACCGTTCCACGCCTTTCATGGGCTCCGGAATCCAGCCGGTGCCGCAGGGGCGATCATCGTCGCTGTCCTGCCCGGAGACAATCACGACACCGCCATTTTTGGCAAAGGCTTTGATCTTCTCCTCCTGTTCGGTCGTCAGGTAATATTGGATTTCGCTGATCGCCCCTTGCCCAATCCAGAGGAGGTCCGCCTGCCCGAGGTTGGGCAGGTCACGATCCGTTGCTTGCTGATAAACCACCCGGCGTTCTCCAACCTGATTAAAGGCCAAGATGGCGGGAAACTCGACATCGCGGCGATTGCCAGCGAGGAGCAACACACATACCGCACCGGCCGGGGCTTGCGCGAGCGTTTGTATCTCCGTTGCTTTCACTCTTGTTGGCCTGGCCTTGCCGGCAAAAACGTTGCGTAAGAGCTTCTGAAACTCAGGCGTTGCGCCGTTATAGGTTCTGTGCATATAGATCTCAATATGGGTAAAATTCCACCAGACGCGGCTCTTGTCGGGCTGATCGATCGCCTGGATCTGAAACCAGGTGCCGTTGACGTGTCCAAGGCTATCAATTCGTTCGCCCTGTTTCGCATAGAAGATAATAATCGGCAGACCGACTTCAAACTGTTTCACCATCTTTTGCGGGAAGTTGCCCTGCCCAAAAGCGAGGTTGATCTGGATCTCCTGGAAGTCACTGCTCCCTTTAAGATTTTCCGTGACTTTCACCTTGGCGGTCATACGCTTTGAATTCACCGCAGTCACGGTGCCGAAGAGGACATTACTGCATTCGTTCAGCACCTCTTCCAGTTTATAACGGCGTTCGATGAAGGCCTCTGCGTGAAAGTCAGCAATCAACAACCAAGAGAGGCAAAACAGGATAACAAGCGAATACAGCGAAGTTTTTTTGCTCACAGGACGTTAACTCCTTTTTGGCGATGATCCGGATACAAGAGACACAGAACGTACATCTTTGAACCTTTTAACCCTGATGTCGATTCTTCTATTCATCCAGGTTCAAAATTTCAAGGACAAGCGGATGGAGTTTCTGATTTGCGGCGACGCAGGAATCTCCATGCGAGGCATCATCCCCAACCCAGGATGTAATAATCCCGTTCGCGCCTCGGATAATCGGAATCACAGGCAGTATATCCCACGGATTCATGATGGGGTCGAGCATGATATCTGCCCATCCGGATGCAAGCAGCAAGTAGCCGTAGCAATCTCCCCATGTGCGAAAAATCCGCGTTTGCTGAACGAGATTCTCAAATCCCGCTTGCTTCTGGTATTCGGCGATGTGCACCACATCCGTTGTCAACAGGGTTGCCTCAGAAAGCTCCTCGACCTCCCGCATCTGCACGCGAGCGCCGTTCACGGTAGTTTGATTGTTGTCGCCAATACATAATATGTCTAAAATCGGTTGATTGATAGCGCCCAAGATCGGCTGTCCGTCATGAAGGAGACAGATCAGTGTTCCAAAGAGCGGACATCCACTGGCGAACGATATGGTGCCGTCGATTGGATCGAGCATCCAGACAAACTCAGCGGACTCATTCTCTTTGCCAAATTCCTCCCCGATAATGCCGTGATTCGGAAACTCTTTTCGGATCAGATGGCGCATCACCTCTTCCGCCTGGCGATCGGCGCGGGTAACGGGCGTTTCGTCCGCCTTCAGTTCAACTTCCAGATTCACGTCAGCGAAATAGGGTTTGATGACTCGCGCACTCTCTTCGGCAAGTCTGTGGACAAAGCGGGTAAATTCTTCTCTCACTGCAGTCATTCTCTTTTCGAAGGGAATTTAATATCTGATTTCAAAGGTGGTGTATTCACCGCTAAATGGACGCGCTTCGACTTTGACATCATCGACTTTGGCGGCGGGAGGACCTTTTCGCAGGATTGTCATAAACTGATCGAGCGTCGCGTTGTCCCCTTCGGCGACGACCTCAACGGTGCCATCGGGGAGGTTCTTTGCATAACCGTGAATGCCGAGTTGCATCGCATTCTGTTTGGTGAAATAACGAAACCCAATCCCTTGGACCCTACCGCTAATGAGGATATGGCGTTGCATTTTCTGGTTGACCTCAATCGTAACTTTCACGGGCGTGCCGAGTGGTGGGAGCACCGCATCGTTCTTTTTATAGGTGTTTTCTTCGTTGGGAAGCGGATTTTGAAATAGCGCGCTGCCGTCGAAATAGTTGAGGGCAATGATATCGTTTCCCATGAACGCCTGAGGAATCATCGCCTCCTCATCTTCACTGTCAAGGTCGGGCACCATTCGCGATCCGGAAAAGATCCACGTGACATGCTGCATCGGCTTCTGGGTTCGCTTGTTATGCAGCAGATCTTCGCCACGGACGACTTTCGTTTCGCCGTTTGCCGTCCATTCGACGAACACCAATACCCCCGGGCCTTTCGCCGGAATCATTTCCTCCGTTTCCTCATCATAACCGGGCGGGGTTCCTTTTTCTACGCCGAGCTTGCGTACCGCTTCATAGATCTCCTTGGCAGTGCTGTTGACGACGATGATGCTTTCGTATGCCTTGCCACCCTGTCCACAGATCAGGTACTCCACAGCCCCCTGTAGATGCTCTTCATAGGTGCCAAGTGCCGTAGAGATTTCTCCGCTCAGGACAATCTTTTTTTCCGCTTCCAGGATTT
Organism: Candidatus Poribacteria bacterium; assembly: GCA_027296925.1. Classification (GTDB taxonomy): domain Bacteria; phylum Poribacteria; class WGA-4E; order WGA-4E; family PCPOR2b; genus JAPUIP01. The sequence goes on from JAPUIP010000784.1 coordinate 3,999, forward strand.
GGAGGGCTTCCTCCGCTCGGCATACAGTCACCAAAATGAGACTCACGGTAATTAGACGGGTGAAAAAGAGGATGCGTTGAAATCTTGTTGTCATCGGTTTTCTCCTACAATCATAACGGACAAACCTTACGGTCGTGTTAAGATTTTGTTAATTCGCGGAACATTACGATTTTTCGAGGGCGGCGCGGAGCATCGCTTTTGCTCCAGATTGAATCGGCAGACCGTGCGATACGAAGATCAGTCCGATCTCTTCACCGGCTTTGACGATATGCATAGCGGCTGGCACCTTTGCGGGAGCGACTTTCAACTCCGTTGCGATCTGATAAATGTTGGGACTCAGCTAGTTCATGATACCTCCTTAACTCAACCTGAGTTGGGTGACTGAGCAGACGATTGTGCATACGCGACAATCTCATACCATTTCAAATCCAACCTCAGTCGCCATCTCCGTCTGGATACAGATTCACATCATCATCTCGTTTTCGCCAAACCGCGCGCCACTTTGTTGACTGCCCTCCCAATGTCCCGAATGTCGTCTTCGCCCATGTGCTCATGGAGGGCAGTGACGACAACGGATCTCAAGCCCTCAACAGCGTTGGGGACAAGTTCGGGGCCATAGTGGTATTTGCGGCTGACATACGTGCTGTCAAAGGGAAAACCACTACTGCCGTACGTGTTTTTCTCTGTCAGGAAATTGCCCCGCATATAGATCGGGTCCCTGATATAGTGGGCGCTCATTGCGACGCCCTCGGCGGATACGGCTTTACAGAATTCGTCGGGGTCGTGACCGGTGACGTGGAAAATGTAATTCCACCAGGAAACTTCGCGGTCATCCGGCGTTGGGGCGACTTCGACGCCGGGCGCATCAGCAATCAGTTCGTTAAGCAATTTTCCCAACGCAATGCGACGTTCGACTACATCACGCAGTTTTTCGAGCTGCGCGATGCCGACAGCGCCTTGCATCTCCGTCATGCGGTAGTTGGGCGCGAGGAAGGCGTGGTCTCGTTCGCCCATGTATTGGTAGTCCCAACCCTTGTCCGAAAAGAGCTTCAGACGAATATAAGTTTGCTCGTCGTTGGTGATGATCATCCCGCCATCGCCTGTGGTCATGTGCTTCGATTGCTGGAAGCTGAAGCAGCCCATGTGACCGAATGTTCCGGCGTAGCGTCCCTTATATTTCGTCGCGTGGGTCTGGCAACAGTCCTCGATCAGGATGAGGTTGTGCTTCTCAGCAATCGCCAAAACTTCGTCGATGTTGCAGGGGCGCCCGAAAAGATGCACGAGGATAATCGCTCGTGTGCGGTCGGTGATATTCGCCTCAATGGACTCCGGCGTCATGTTTAGCGTTTTTGGATCAACGTCGGCAAAAACCGGGACGGCGTTTTGCATCAGGATGGGCATGACGCTGCCGGGGTCTGTAATGGGGGCGGTGATGATTTCATCGCCGGGATTCGGATTGACGACGCCAACGGCGGTATGGATGGCAGCGGTTCCGCTCGTGGATGCTTGTGCGTAGTTTGTGCCGTGAAAAGCAGCGAATTTCTTTTCGAGTTCTTTGACGAACGTTCCACTTTTACCGAAGAGGTTTTGGCTGCGGACCGCCTGAATCAGGAGTTCCTCCTCGCGTTCACCAAACGGCGTGCGTTTGGGAAAGGGTTCGGTCCGTACTTTGGGTCCGCCTTGTATGGCAAGTTGTTCCATGATTTGATCTCCTTCAACCAACGTCTGGGGGTTCGAGTGTTTCACGACGGGGTTATTGGACAATCCCGTTGTAGGAGTGCGATGCTCGGACGCGCACGGAGATTCGACATAATCTATTTCTCATCGAACTGCTCTAACATCTCCCGTGCCTGCTCTCCTTCTTCCGAGTGGGGATATTTTTCAGCGAGCTCACGCAAGCGCTTTAATCCATCGCTCTGCTGGAGTTCTTGGGCCAACTGATAGTGCGCCGCACGCAACATGGCCGATGGCGCTCTTGGTCCCTCCGGCGCAATCACCAAGATCTGGTCCACACTTTATGGATGGTTATTTGGATCTTCAATGCTCAATCCTTCCGCTTCTGCGGCTTGTGATAAACGCTGATCCGCACAGACAAAAATTAACGGTGGCAAAGCGTGTTGAATCAGAACTCGAATAGCAACAAGTGCAGTCGCCAACCGGATGGCGTCATAAGCGCGAAGTGGGTATTTCTTCAGTAGACCAACCGCTTCGGTTAGTACGTCGTCCGTAACATTCAATGCGTGATATGTCACATTGCAATCGTGATGAAGTGTTGCAATCAATTGGTCACGATCACTCGTCGTGATATATCCCTCTCGGTAGCGGCGGCAAAATGCACTCGAAACTTCCACCCTCCCGATCTTTGAACAAACAACTGTATTCTGCGGATCAGTGACTATCTGTCTAATCCAGTTACTGCCGATTTCGTTGACGTATCGCTTAGTGAGACCGCTGCTTTCTAAGAAGTAAATCGACATTACTTCGCTCCTCGCGTTCAGCAAGAATCAATTCGGATAACGAACCCGCTTGTGCTAGCTTTTGAGCGAGATTTTCCCGTTCAGCGTCGGATAGAGGCGGAGGTATCTTTTCTTGATACGACGTGCTCAACAAGCCGCTTTGAATAAACGCCTGTTCAATTCGTTTTTGAGTCATTTGGGGGTCTACCTCGCGAATTGCCATTGATTTTAACTGATCCAGGATTAATTGATCAAGCGACTTCCGCTGATGTTGTGCTAATCTTTCCAGTAGTTGTAAGATCTCGTTTGGGATTTCTAAAGTGAATTGACTCATGATTTTCCGCCTACTCGCCCTCCGGTTACCACTGTGTTGCAACCCGATGTGAGATTTATACACATCACAGGGTATGAACCGACAACGCCCCCACAACTGTCAACCGCTGCTGAGAAGTAAAAGTGCGTGGACGGGTAAATCCTTCGCCTGTTGGGCCGGCAATGGTCATTGCCAGAAAACCTTCGCCGTCGATTCCAGCACAAGCGTAGGAGGGAGCATTCACGACGACAACGTTACACTTCATCGCCTGCGCAAACTGTGTAATTCGTGCGCTGTTGTTGGTGTGGAGCATCGCGGTGTGCCCACGTCCACCATCTGCGGCGACAGCGCCTCTCAACGCTTCATCAAAATCGCGGACTCGAACCACAGGGAGAATTGGCATCAAATATTCATCAATGACGAAGGTGTGATCGGCGGGGACTTCGACGACGACGGCAACGGTCTCCGCCGGCGCATGAATGCCCGCAGCTTCCAAAATCACTGTTGCGTCCTTACCGATATAGTCGCGGTTCATGTCGCCATTGCTGATGACGACATTCTCTAAATCTTTTAGTGCCGTTGCATCCACTAAATAGCCGCCGTTATTCACAAGTTCCTGGATTACGTCGTCTGCAACGGATTCGACAACAAAGAGCGCTTTTTCGCCGATACAAAGCAGGTTATTATCAAAACTCGTTCCAGCAATAACATCCCGCGCTGCTTTTTTGAGGTCTGCGGTTTCGTCGATAATTGCCGGCGGATTTCCTGGTCCCGCCGCGATCGCTTTCTTCCCACTGGAGAGCGCGGCTCTCACAACGCTGCCGCCCCCGGTCGCCACGATCATCGCCACATCAGGATGGGTCATGATCTCCTTCGCGGTCCGCAATGTCGCCTCTGAGACAGCGGTCAGGAGACTGGGTGGACCGCCCGCTTTGGCGATCGCTTCGTTGATAACCCGCATTGTTTCCTGCGTACATTTTTGTGCATTTGGGTGCGGGCTGAACACAATGGCATTGCCAGCCGCCAGCATAATAATCGCGTGGTTGATGACGGTCGAGGTCGGGTTCGTCGTGGGGGTGATTGAATTAATCACGCCAAAAGGGGCATACTCCACAAGCAGTAGACCGGTATCTCCGGTCGTCGCTTCCGATTGCAGATCTTCTACGCCGGGGGAAAGCCTGGCTGCCTCCTCGTTCTTTATCACTTTATGCGCGGCATTCCCCATCTTTGTGTCTTCGACTGCAAGTTCCGCAAGGCGTCTCGCGTTTTCAAGCGACGCCTGTTTGATGGCTTCGATGATCTCCTTGCGTTTGGCAAATCCGAGCCTGACAAATTCCGTCTGAGCAGCTTTCGCTGCAGCAATCGCCTGATCAACGCTCGGATAAGTCCCGGTTTGGGACGTTTCGACAGACGGAGATGGTGCCGTTGGCGATAAGACTTCCCCTTCATCTTGAAGATTTCTGATGACCTGCGCCACAATCGCCTCAATTTGTGCTTCACTGATTTCTGCCATCTGGACCTCCTTAACTAAATTTCAGACTTCGGATTGCGGATTCCTGCCCTAGACTGTGAAAACTTGTGCCGAGCACCACGGGCATCCTTCGAAGCTCAGCACAGGCGGCACAGGCGCGACAGGCAGGACAAGTACCCTAGCGGGCATTTCATACCCTCCCTCGAAGCTCGGGATTCCATAACGGGCAGTTCCTTTCCTTTCGGTCACGGCCCTTTATGTTTCAGCCTCATGACCAACCTAATAAATCAGCGAAAGCGAGATTCGGGCGATTCATGCTTTGGTTGAGCCCGATGCA
>JAPUIP010000785.1 GCA_027296925.1 Candidatus Poribacteria bacterium
GATCTGCTCATGGCGCCTGTTCCAGAGTTGGAGGCGCTCCGTCATGAGCACCGCCACCTCTCTGACCTCCATCTCACTTCAGAGGCAAGCATTCCCCTGGATGGGGTTCGCGGGGCTCAATTGGAGATTCGAGCGGTTTTCGAATGGGAGAGCGCCGAGGAATTTGGTCTGAAAGTACGCTGTTCTCCGGACAGCGAAGAGCAGACGCTCATCCGTTTCAATACCAATCCATGGCAGGCGAACCGTTCGCCACAGGAAGTGAGACCGCTCCGAGAGTTGATTCTAGACACCACCCGCTCCAGTATCAACCCGGAGGTGAACAATCGCGAATCGGAGCGGTGCACGTTCGATCACCCTTATGGTCAGTCGGTAGAATTGCGGGTGTTCGTGGACCGCAGCGTCGTGGAGGTCTTCGCGGACGGCCGCCACTATCTCGCAAAGCGCATCTATCCCGCCCGGTCGGATAGCCTCGACGTGCAGCTCTTTGCCCGAGGCGGGAAAGCAACCGTGCGGTCATTGGACGCATGGCAGATGGAGGCAATCTGGCCGATAGATACGACTTTGAAATGACGCATTACCGTCATCACTTCGGCAAGCTCCCCTCGAAAGCTTGTCCCGAACTTTGAGGGGCTCGGGACAGGCAGTGCAAGCTCTGAGCAAAGCGAAGCATCCCGTTGGTTCGAGACTCTTCGCTTCGCTCAGAGTGACATTTGAATTTAGGATTGGCACAAAAAATGTCTCTGATCACGGTTATTGGGCGCGGTCATTCCGGCACACGTGCGATGTCCCATACGTTGTATGCCAGCGGCGTGTTTATGGGGAGAACCCTCAACGCTTCGGGCGACAAGATTCCGCCGGAAGCGATGTACGATGCGTGCCGGGTCATGGCGAAGTCCGTCAAATGGAACGGCGGCTTATCCTGGGATTTTGCGTCGCTGCACACGATGGAGATTGCCCCTGAGTTTAAGACGCTGATTCATACCTATCTGGCCGATGTCCTGGCAGATAAGTCTGCGCACCGGGGCTGGAAGATACCGGAGACGACTCTGGCCTATCCGTGGATTGTCCGGATGTTTCCAGAGATCAAGTACATTCATTGGATCCGTGATCCGCGCGACTGCGTGCTAGGGCGTCACAAAACCGATGACCTGCGCGATTTTGGGGTCGAATACCCGGCGACCGATGATGTCCGCAAACGTCGAGCCATCTCCTGGTTTTATCAGTACCAGTTGATGAAGTCAACGCCGAAACCCAAAAACTATATCCTCATCCGCTTCGAGGATTTCGTTTTGAAGCAGGAAGAAACGCTAAAACGCCTTGAGGATTTCCTGAGCATCCCTTTGGCGAGGATTATTGTTCGACCGGATTCGGTCGGCCGCTGGAAAACGGATACCGGACAGAATGATTTTGACTTCTTTCGGGAAGCGATGGCGGAGCATTATTACGATTGAAGGAAAATCCCGTCAGAGATACAAGCATTCAAGGCGAACACGACTTTCTGAAAATTCCGAACTCACTCTTATGGAGGTATATACCTGATGACAACATTCCGTCCCAAAGTCCTGCTGGCTTGCGATCAACGGGTGCGCGAGGGCTACCTGGCGCCGGCGGACATCGAACGCCTTGAAACCTTCGCCGATTGGGAGTGGTTCCCCTGCGAAGGTGGGAGCATCTACGACACAAACACAGATCCGGAGGCGGCGGCACAACTGCGCGAGCGTCTCGGTGATATCAACGGTCTCGTCGTTTGTCACGGTTCCCCCACAGTCAACGCTGAGATTATGGACGCTGCGGCAAACCTGAAAATCATCGGCGAGTTAGAGGGCGACCGCTTTTCCAGCCGCATTGACCTGGAAGCCGCCTGGGAACGGGGCATCCGCACGGTCGATACGACCAATGGGTCCTCCTATCCTGTGGCGGAGTGGGCGCTGGCGCTCATCCTGATTTCGTTGCGTAACGCCGGAGCGCAATTCCGCCGCATCATCGCCGGCGAGACCTCCCGGGACCCGGAGGCGCTCAAACATGCCGGTGGCCTCCTCACGGGCAAGCGCGTTGGGTTGATCGGCTGCGGGCACATGGGCCGACGCCTGATCCAGTTCCTGCGGCCCTTCGAGGTGGAGATCTGGGTGTATGACCCCTATCTGCCGCGGGAGATGGCAGAAGCGCTGGACTTTCTACAGACTTCGCTAGACAATCTGCTGTCCCAGTGCGATGTGATTGTCTGTGTCGCGCCGTTGACGCCGGGGACTCGACGGATGATTGGCCAGCGTGAGCTCGACCTGATCCGGTCTGGCTCAGCACTGGTCAATGTGTCCCGCGGGCCGATTATCGACCCCGAGGCGCTCATTGCACGGCTCAAGCGTGGCGACATTACCGCCGGATTGGATGTTTTCGATCCGGAGCCCATCCCGCCCGACAGTGAGATTATTCATCTCCCCAACGTGTTTCTGACACCGCACTTTGCCGCTTTCACCGGCGACACATACCCACACTTCTTTGGGCTGATGGTCGACGAACTGGACCGCTTCTTCCAAGGGCACGAGACGTTCTTCGACCTGACATCGCGTTCGCTGGCCAATCGTCGAGGCAGCGAACCGGATTGAGCGAAGAAATATGCGGCTTCGATTGCCCCCTCTGTATCTCCCTCCAAAGTTGGGGGGAGACAAGGCTGTATCAAAATGAGAATTTCATCCTAAATCGGTATCAGACGGGGAGTTTACCCTCAGACGGGCAATGAAATCCCGAGCGACCGAAGGAAGCCTGCCCTCGGCTGAGAGGGTGCCTGTGGTGCTGCGAGGGAGGGTACTTGTCCCTCCAAGTATCGGGATAAATTCCCCGACTGAGGGGATTCCACGAATCTTCGCCAATCTACGCGGATACTGGGGGTCGCCTGCGACTTTTTCCTAAAAAACCGAACCTTTTTCGAGATGACCTGTCTAACAGATCAGTATGGGAACACAACAATCTGTTTTAGGCGCTATGAAAAATCTACCCATTGCCGATCTCATTTCTGAACAGCTTGAAGAAAACAGTGACCAGGCGGAACAAGATCTGGTCAGACGCTGCCAGAGTGGAGATGCACACGCCTTGGAACAGATTGTGCGGCAGTATCAGAATCAGGTCTACAACCTCGCCTACGGTATGCTGGGCAATCCCGAAGATGCACAGGATCTCACACAGGACGTTTTTTTAACCGTCTGGAATAAGATCCGGCAGTTCAAGTTCAAGTCTCGTTTTTCCACATGGCTTTACCGGGTCGCGACGAACCTTTGCATTAACGAGAAAAATCGTCAGCGCCGCCGTCAGACCTCTCCAATGGAGATGGATGACTCGCAGGCGTGGATACCAATTGATACGGTTACGCCCGAGAGAGAGGTGTTACTGGCGGAACAACAAGAGATACTACAGTCCGCCCTGGCGCAACTCAAGGATAAACACCGGACGATTCTGGTTTTGCGGGAGATGGAAGATCTCTCTTACGATGAGCTTTCGGAAGTGTTGGGTTGTTCGGTTGGGCGCGTCAAATCGCGTTTGCACGAAGCACGAATCGCACTGAGAAAAGTATTGCAACAGAAAGATCGATGAGTGATTGACATGAGACACAGTCAGATCCAAAAACAGCTATCCGCATATTTAGATGATGCGTTGAACCCGCAAGAGCGCGACAGGATTGAGATCCACTTGCATACCTGTCGTGAGTGTGACGAAATCCTGTCGGACCTCAGACAGAATCAACAGTGGATCGCCAATCTCCGCCAGCCGGCGCCAGCGGGCATCTGGGAAGCTGTCCAGGAACAGATGGAGAATCCGGCGCGACGGCCAGCCAGATCCAAGTTTCTCCCCGATTTCGGCTCTATCTGGCGGCGATGGTTTTTCCGACCGGCCTCGGCGGGAGTTGGGGCATTGGTCACGGCATGTCTGGTGCTGGCACTTCTGTATCTCAACCCGACTCAGAAGCCGATTGACGATACGCTCGATTTTTACTTGATGGCTCATGCGGAATACGCAACCGACAATCCGATGACATCAGATGCCACTATCGCTTCATTTTTCACTGAGGACGAGTCCGACGTGGAAAGCGCCGACACCGGGTTTTCAGATGATACGCAGGACTCTCTTTATACCTATTTAGATGCTTATTTTGGAGATTAACACGATGATCAGAAAGCGCCGAATTATTCTGAGTAGCCTGCTGTTGCCGACACTGCTGCTGACGTGGCTTGCCTCCGTAAATTGGGAACCAAACGACCAAAAGCCATTTGCTGAGATTCTGCAACGCATTGCATCTGCAGAACGGGAGGTGAGTTATGTGGGCAAGCGTATCTCGATCAGTTGGGCACCGAGCGGTTGTTACGCACATGAGGAACTTGTCCTTCATCAACCCCCTTCGATCCACTTTGTGAAGGTGTTGACGCCACCGAGAGAAAACCGTCGGTTCGCGCGCTTTGAGGAGTTACGACGGCGTCGGGAGGAAGTGCGACGCAATATCAGGCGGGGTAATCCCCCTGCTCATGAACCACCTCACAGGCGCCGCCCCGAAGGCCCTTTCTTCTCCGAGCAGTGGCAACAGCGGATTGGGTTGATGACACAGAAGGACATTGAACGATTAAGCCAGAATTACACTTTGGAGTATGTCTTATCAGAGGGAGTTGCCGGGTATGACACGAATCTGTTGACGATTGCGCCACGGTTTGAGGGACGGTCGACAAAGCGGATCTGGATCTCTCGGGAGCAAGGAATTATTTTGCGAATCGAAGACCTCGATGCAAAAGGGCATCTACGCTTTCTCTCAGTGTATACACAGATGAGCTTTCAGCCGGAAGATGTTCAGCGAGAAATCAGTGCCTTTCAAGAGGATACCAGTTCACCGACCGGAGCACCGCAGTCAACTGAAACGGTCTCTTTGGAGGCGGCGAAAGCGGCATTCAATCAGCAGCTCCTCCTTCCGGACCATCTTCCCGAGGGGTTTGAATTACAGAATATCACCCTCATGAAGCTTCGCCCGGAACCAACGGTACACCTCCGCTATACAGATGGATTGATGGTGCTTTCCTTATTTGAGGAATCAAAAGGCAAACGCTTTTTTGAACGGCGCAGGCGGGGGCCTCGAGGCGGCCAAACTGAACATATCCATGGAACGCCTGTGCAGATTATGGCGCGGCAACAGATTCACATTCTCCGATGGTTTCAGGGGGATGTCGGTTTAACCCTTATCGGCGAGGTGAGTCGCTCGGAGATGATCCAAATTGCAGAATCATTGATTCGTAGTTCTGTGGTCGCGAAGCAATAACCGAAATTGTACCAAGATTACAGAACAAAAGCCGTTCAAATGACGCCATGCGAGTCACTTTGAGCGGCTTTTTTATTGTGCCGAATCGCACAGAAAATGGTTGATAATACCGTTTTGAGTTTCAGATGAGCCTATTCTCAAATCCCCCTCAATCCCCCTTTGGAAAAGGGGGAAGCTTTCTCCCCCTTTCGTAAAGGGGGGCGGGGGGATTTTATTGGCTGTTCTGTGGTTCTTTCTATTTTTTACGAAATGGCCTCATTGAAAACTACAAATGGTATAAGAGAAGCCTCGAAATCACTGATCCGAATTTTGCCTTACACGAGTTCCTAACATGAGCCCATGATGGTTTAGCGCGCGGCGCCACTTGAAACACAAAGCTATGCGTGACAAGTCTGTTAGTACCCTTCAGATCGGGAATCAGTCTCACATGAAACACGCTTTTATTGGATTGACATTTTTCACTCAGAAAGATATACTGTACCACACATTCAGGGAGATACAACTGCGACCTTTAGACTCGCGAAGGTATTACACATCAAACGCATCCACGATTGAAAGGAAAGAAGATGGCTCCAGAACAACAAGGAAGAAAAGATCTGGTTGAATATCCGATACAAGACAATGTTCGACTGGAAGTCTACTGGCGTGATGATCGCGCCGGGTATGGTCCTGCAGCGTCTGTCTATGCCTATGACCAGGAGATTTTGCGGCTTGACTGCTTTGGCGAGGCAAAAAAACACGGTGGAAAGGGGCACTGCCATATGAACCTGAGGCAGACCCGGGCAAGGCAGTGGCACTACCAACCCGGACCTGTGACAGATCATATCAAGCAAGCGATGCATGATCTCCGGTACAATCTCGGTTTTTGCCTTCAGACAAATACCGATGAAAGGATTCAGCAAACAACGATCGATTCAGAAACGCTTGAACCGATTGCCCAGCAGGCAGAGGCAAAGCTGCTGGGGTTTGCGAAGCAGCTCAGCCTGGACTAAAGCATAAAATGTACGATGGAAGGGACCGCCGATCTCAAGCGCAGTCCCTTCTTTTTATTTTATGCACACTTGAAATACCGTGAAGAGGAGGTCAGAACATACTGATGAAACTCGTTACCTTTGAGCTCACAACACAGCTTGGGAAACAGCATCGGCTCGGCGCATGGATTGATGGCGATCGTGTCGTTGATCTCAATCTTGCCTATGCGCTTTATTTATCTGAGACAAAAGGGCATACGTCCGCCCATCAGCAGGCGAACGCGATATTACCATCGGATATGCTCCAGTATTTCGAGCGAGGCGATGTCGCGACGGAGGCGGCACATGCAAGCCTCCAATATGTTCAGGAACGCGATGTCTCTGGCGCCCAAGATGAACAGATCATCTATCCGGTGGATGGGATCAAATTGCTTGCGCCATTCCCACGGCCTGCCAGCCTGCGGGATTTCGGCGTGTTTAGAACGCACATGGACGCGGCGGCAAAGATCACCGGAAAGGAGATCTCTCCCGAATGGTTCAAATTGCCGAACTACTATCGGGGCAGCACGAGCCCGGCTTCAATCGTTGGAAATGAGGCAATCGTCACATGGCCGAACTATACAGAAAAGCTTGATTTCGAGTTGGAGTGGGGTGTCTATATTGGTAAAGCCGGGCGAAATATCTCAATCGAAGATGCGCCGAATTATATCGCGGGGTACACAATCTATAACGACATCAGCGCCCGTGACATTCAGTTTCGCCACATGACGATGGCACTCGGCCCGGCCAAGGGCAAGGATTTCGATAACAGCAACATCATGGGGCCATGTCTCGTGACGCCTGACGAGATCGGCGATCCGCACAACTTGCGGATGATTGCGCGGGTCAACGGCGAAGTCTGGGCGGATGGCAATACGTCGGATATGTACTACACGTTTGCGGAGATGATCTCTTTCGTTTCCCAGTCCGAAACCCTCTATCCCGGCGAGTTCCTTGGATCTGGTACTGTTGGGAAAGGGTGCGGTTGGGAGCTCGATCGGTGGATTGAACCCGGCGATCTCATTGAACTGGAGATCGAAAAAATCGGCGTTCTCCGTAATCGGATCGGAGAGAAGGAGGAGAACCCGGAAGCGTGGAAGGAAAAGCAGTGAACGCGGGAAAACCGATGACAAATCGGAGGTTGAAATATAGCTTCATCAAGAAAAATCAGAGTGACACTCACTTTGGATGCGGAATTAATTGAGGCCATTGATGCAATAAAACAGCAAACGGCTGGAAAATCTCGTAGCGCTGTTATAGAGAAAATATTACGTCCATGGTATCACGCGCAACTCCAGAAGAAAATAGATCGGGAAACGGAAGCATACTACCTTGCTTTGAGCGATGAGGAACAAGAAGAAGATCAACAGTGGACTCAACTGACAGGTACGCAAATAGACCGTCTATGGAATTGAAAACGTGGAGAAGATTCTATGAGACTCGAAGGTAAAGTGGCAATCATCACCGGCGCCGCCTCCGGAATCGGCCAAGCGACAGCGCGCTTATTTGCCAAGGAAGGCGCAAAGGTCGTTGTGGCGGATGCAAATGACGCCGGCGGTAACGAAACGG
>JAPUIP010000786.1 GCA_027296925.1 Candidatus Poribacteria bacterium
GCTAAAATGTTGAACTCAATTTTTAAGGAAATGGCTGATAATACAGAGAAATAGGGGAAGTGAAGCCGAAAGGAAGGAGGTCGTCGAAAACACAGGTGATACTTTTGGTAGCAAACCACAGAGCTGGTGTGGTTTTGTTGAAAGCCAGATTAACAAAATAGCAATTTTGTTAATCTGGTATGTTAATTATACAATCTAGCGGTGGGAAATGGAAGGGAAAACACGGGAAGTCACAATGTCATTTTCATCGAGATTATTCATGCCGCCCATGGTCGTGCATAAATGCGAGAATCGAGCGAGCCAAAGCAGCTGACAAAGGCGGTGGGACAGCATCTGAAACCAGTGTCACTTGTTCACTTAGACTACCGATTAACCGGTATCCCGCCTTTCCGGGCGGGAATCCTTGTATCCGCATCGCTTCGTAAATGCTTAGGCGACGATGTCCCTTGGGATGGACATGAATCTCGTTATGCCCATAAGCAACCGTATAGCTTGGTTTATTCCACGACAACCTACGGAATGATCTGGTGGATGGTTTCAAATTGCGTGGAGGTGGATTTCTGAATTTTTCGGAAACTGGTCGCATTGTCCAGTGATTCGGATGTTCAGGGAATTCATCAGGATTCAAGTTCCGTGAATAGAATTGGGGTTCGTCTAACTCGCCGATCGCATCTTGAACAGTGAGACCACAAACATTGCCGACCGGGAATTGATACGTCCCTGTCGGGTATAAATCTTCATTCCAACCAATCAGGAAGACTCGTTTTCGATACTGGGGTACCCCGAATTCGTAGGCATCCAAAACATCTTTAAATACGCGAAACCCGGCTTTTTCAAACCGTGTCACAAGTTGCTCAAAATCATCACGGTGAGCGGGTCCGGTTAACCCTTTGACATTTTCAAAGATGAAGAAATCTAACTCGTAGGCCTCGTTTAATCGTTTTAGGATATTGGCATAGTTGCTAGGCAACGCACGTCTCGGATCATCTTTTTGGCGTGGTGTTGTGTTTCCGTTCGAAAAATATTGGCAGGGTGGCCCACCGACAACGCCACATGGTTGGTTGGTCAATTCTAATTCAGCTATCTCGCGGATAATGTTGTCACCCGTAAGCCAGGACAAGTCGGCTTCACGGGCAATCTCATCACTTCGATTGTGATTGTAAGTTTCTACCGCTGCGGGCTTTTTATCGTAAGCAACAATCGGCTGGAACCCGTTTTGTTCAAATCCCAAATCAAGCCCGCCAGCGCCAGAAAACAAACTGATTATAGGTATTTTCATCTGTGGTCTTCCAGTGTGAAATAACCAAGGGTACGGTTACGAATATCACCGATAACAACTGCCCTGTCCAAAAAACGGTTCAACTCTTCGCAGGCGGTTTCAGGCACCAAGGCACAATTGTGACAGGCAGCGAGGTTCAAAGAATCTGGTCCTTGACCACCGCTTGCACCGATTTCCATGCAAACCGGATCTGCAGAACACCACTGCGCTCCCTCTAGAGCACGACGGATAACATGTTCGAGGTAGCCCGGCTTTCCCATGCGCACTAAACCGCCCATTGTTCCTTCAGAATCGCCTGCTGCCGTGTAGATAAGAACACCCGCCATCGGTGACTGATTATCTCCGGACACGTAGAGACGCTCGCGTAGTGCCGCTGAACTGTACCCGCACTCAAAGGTGAGTTGGTTGATTAGCAGGTGGGCAAACGTGTGAAGGAGGAGAAAACGCGACCCAACGGGCCGGGGGCGCAAATACCCGTCTCGCTGGCGATTCCGATAGCGTTCAACTAAACGAAAGACTCTCGATTGGACGTCATCACGACTTTCCCACTCTTCCAATCGAGAAGCGTCCAGTTCAAGGAAAATCCCTTCTCCGTAAACGACATAGGCGGGTAGCCATAATGGCCCTCCCTCTTCGGGTGGATGCCGCCACAGCAGCGCTTTTCGATCTTCAAGTGTCTGCTCATTCTCAGGCAAAACACGAGTGAAACCCGCCAACGCCCGTGTTTCCCGGAGTTTGTTCACAAACATGATTCGCGAGAAGTATTGGACGATCTCTGGTTCATATTGGCTCAAATCTGCCGCACGAATCTGAAGCAGTTTCTCATCATGTGGCTCCCGTAGCACGTGGTATTCCGCCTGCCTGAAGGCTTCATCCGAGTCATCATCTGTATCGGCTTCGCCGACGCTCTCTTCAGTAGCTTTGCCGGATAGGACCCTGTGAAGTGCCGCCGCGATTTCCTCGTCGGTAAAGGGCTGCAAAAGCTGACTGTGTTGCCCGCGAAGAAGCTGAGGTGTGATTTGCATGCCCGCGTTGGATAATAGTTCGACCAAGGTCGAAAGGGGTGGTTCTTCCAGCCTCGAGATTAATTCCGAAGGGGCTAAACTATCACCCCGTGGCAGATAGATCGCGCTCCGTACATCTGCAAAGTAAACATTGGATGCACTCCTCAATGAGCCACGTAAAGGTCGATCACAGGGTTCTCCTTCGTCAGTGCCGAGCCAAGGTCGCTTTCCTTGACAGAGAAATGGAATCTTGTCATCGGTCAAATTGTTGCTCAGAAAGGTGGTCCCATCCGGGTTAGCGCGGGTAATCGAAGCGAGCGTACGTTCCTTCTCACATTCGCATTTGACCTTCTGCGCTCCAAGGGAAGCGCCACCGGTGGCGATAAGAGACATCTGCTGATGACAATTCGGCTTTGCCGAACGGTGAACCCATTCTCGCCACGGAAAATCCTGTATGTGCCCATAGTCACACATCGCGATAAACGGCACCTGTACCAAAAACCGCTTCTTCTCTTTTTTCTCGCACGCTTTACATTTAACCCGCCCACGCAGGGAAAGGGGTTGTTCGTAAAGACGATGGCACGTCCTGCAGAAATGCCACCGCGGAAAACGGAGAAATGGAACGGTGATAAGACAGTTCGGTATATTTTTCCTGCGTTGAGGCACTCTAAAATCCGGAGGCTGGCGAAAGTGATCGACTTTTAGTAACTGCTGAAGCCGCCACTCTTTGACGATGAATTCGTCGGGGTCTATCAATCGGCTATCGTCTTCCCTGTATTCGCTCTCGAACCAGTGATCGAGCCCACCTGAAATGAGCGAGGTCCCATCCCTGACAACGACCATCGCGCCAACCCCGAATGGGGTAATCAACTGGGCACGGCGAATTGGACCTTTAGGCATGAGTTTTCTCCCCTTTGTTGCGCTTAATTCTCATCTGTATCGTCCAAATATAACTGGGTAATCTCTGCTTGGCATTCCGCATCCACATTCCGCATGGACAGAGGCGTCGCCCAAGAAATTGCCGACCACGCATGACTCGCATACTTCCCCGCCTCTCGAAGTAACGGCAGATCGCCGTCCTGCGGCACGCCACTCCAAAGGGTTCGCTCCCAACGCCGCCACTCATCAGCACGTTCCTGAAAGACTCGGTTGAAGTTTTCTCGCTCTTCCAAATCGACAACTTCCACGCGCGGGAGAAGAATTTTTTGCAACTCCTCAACCAGATGAGCCGGATATGGATAGGGACTCCCCGCGACCGACTCGTCCCCCGCCTGCCGGGCATAGCCAACCATGACGGCATGTAAAGCCCTGTCAAGTGCAGGAGGAGAGAAAGGCGTCACGCTCGTTGGTTCGACCTGAGCGTAGAGGCGTTCGTGATAGCTGCGGAACTTCTCGAAGTGTGAGCGGTCACGCGGCTTGTAGGGCGTGTAGATTGTCACGACGAGCCCGGGGCGTTCCCACCAACGGCGACCCAACCCCCCTGTTACGTGGATATACGGAGAGGTCGTTTTGGGCTGTACAACCACCCCCCTTAGCGAGAGGCGATCTATATCAATTCCGACCTCAATGATGTTGGAGGCAAGGCACACATCGACGGGATGGTCTGCACTCGTACAACTGATTTCAAGGGCAGAGATTGCCTGCGGGACCTTCTCACTCGACAGCCGTCCGGTCAGTTCCAAGATATTCCAAATACTGCGCAGGTCTGAAAATTCCACACCTGTCCGGTTTTTCAGCACCCAGAAATAGTCAGGGATGTCGGATTGTAAGAGAGAAAGGGTTGTCCCCAACTCTCGCAGGCTGTTGAAAAAGAGCATCAACGTCCACCACGGATCGCGTTCATCCTTAGATAGCGGAAAAGAGGCTTGGAGGAGTGAGGTGAATGTGCGTACCTGTGCCGTTTGCATTGAACCCAGTCCCGACGCATGCACCCCGGCGTAGATCCGACCGGGCATCAGCGTTCCATCAGGGTAGCGGGCGTAGCGGGCGAAAAATGAATCCCCTGCTTCCAGTCCGGGCGGTGGGAACAGTGCCACGTCATCGCGGGCATAGAGGCACTTAATCTGGTCGGCGTAACGCCGGATAGTCGCTGTTGAACTGACAATCTTGGGCAGAACCGATTCTGATCGGCGTCGATCGGTACAGAGCTCTTCAACGACGCTCTCGTACAGTCCAACCATTGACCCCAGTGGACCGGAAATCAGGTGTAACTCATCTTGGATAATCAACCCCGGCGGTGAACAATGCCGCGCACCATCCGGTTGAATGCCGAACAGTGCCCGTGCTTCCGGTTTCCACGCCAGCATCGCAAATTTATCGACCGTGCCAACGACCAGCGATGGACACCTTTCGTAAATGTCCTCATCAATCACGTAGATTGGCAGGTGTTCGCCAGAGAATTCGCACTCGTGATCTGGGCACCGAAAAATGACCGTATTTCCCCGCCGCTCGTAACCTAAAACTCTCGGCACACTCTTGGACAGCTTCTTCTTGCCATACGTCACCGGACCCATTTCTGCCCTACACCAAGGACAGCGGCTCAAGATGAACGAATTCTCTGCAAACTTATGTCCTTTCTGTAGCTTTCTTAGATCGCTGAGTGCTTGTTGACGAGTGTTCGGCGTCGTTGCACCACCAAGCCAAATCCCTATTGAAAATTCCGCTTTGCCCAGTTCATTCGTGTTCTTTCGACGAAGGTGCTCCATCGCGCAAAGCAGGCTGGAAGCTCGCTGAAACTGTTGCGCGGTGAGCAGGCGCAGCGTATACCGCATCAGCACATGGACGCCCACATCGCTCGGATCTTTTATCCGACGCATGAACGTCGCGTAGGCGGCGAGTCCCAAGTAGGCTTCTGTTTTTCCGCCGCCGGTCGGAAACCAAATCAGCTCGACCGTCCGTCGGTCCGGTGCATGTTCATCGACGGCCGATCGAACTGTCATCAGCAGGAACGCGATTTGGAACGGACGCCACGTCCCCCGACCCTCTGGTGGATTTAACGGGTCCGGATCGGTGTAGCCTTCCGAGAAGGAAATCCGTTTTGTCTTTGAATCGAATTCTGCTTTGCGCGGCTCACGTCGGCTACGGATTTGCTGGAGAAGGATGGCGTAGTTTGCAAGTTGGAACGCTTGCAGCGCCTTGGCATCCTGTTTTAAATAATCGAGTCCCTGCCTCATTCGCTTCGCACAACGGGCACATTCATCGAGATGACG
>JAPUIP010000787.1 GCA_027296925.1 Candidatus Poribacteria bacterium
GAGCTGGGAGATCGATTCTTGAATATTGTCAAAGAAAGGGCTGACATTCCCAACAAGAGTTTCTCCGTCACGGGTGAGCACAATCGCATTGTGAGAACGGTTGAATAATTTTAGGTTCAACTCATCTTCTAGCAATAACATCTGTTTAGAGACCGCTTGTTGAGTGAGATATAAATCTCCTGCTGCTTTGGTAATGCTTCCCCTCTCAGCGACTTTTATAAAGGAATTCAATCGATTGAAATCCACAAAAGACCTCCATCAGTTGGTACAAATTTAAGTTCAATAATTTAAAAGGCGATTTGTTTTATTTGTATCGAATATTCAGAAATAGTGCAAATAGATCTTAACGAGAAATGTTCAATCAAGACCGATCCACCAGGAAAATCCTATGCCAACATTAAGTACCACACTCGCCATCAACGCTTCTTCATCCAAGATATGGGCCGTTTTGAGTGACTTCAGCAATATCCAGATCTTTCACCCCAACGTCCTGGATGTTGATCAACTAAGCGAAGTTGATCGAGGTCTCGGTGCTGAACGCCGATGTAACTTCTATGGTGGCGGTTCCGCTGTGGAAAAAATTACTTCGTGGGATGATGAACGACAGTTTTTTACCTGTACCGTGACTGAAATCGCGGCGCCAATCCTCGATGTAACTTCAGGTATGCGGGTCAACACAATTGATTCCCATCATTCCGAAGTCCAAATTGAAATGACTTACGTACCCAAATGGGGAATCTTTGGGAAATTCCTGGATGTACTGGTGCTGCGTATGGCCGTGCGTTCCACCTTCAACAAAGTATTGAAAGGTCTCAAACACCATGTCGAGACAGGTGAACTTATCGGAAAAAACTGGAAGCCAACCCCTCGTATTCCGCAATCTACAAAGACTCAAGTTCAGGGATAACACGCTGTCGAAGGCTGTCCTATAGTCCACGGCTAGATGGCCCGATGATGTGTTGAGTGACAAAATGCTGTTGTTGTGACGAAGTTGGCAGAACGAACTAGAACACGTTCATAAAATCGGCATTCCTCTCTATGACGGGTCACAAGATGGCACTAAACGCTACAGGACTGGCAAGCCGCTTTGAGGGACGCCTGTTTTCAGATGGAGGATGCCTCTATTTGGTTCTTGCTGTCGACACAGAGTCAGGTTTAGCCCGAGTAAGTTTCCGCGCTGATGGTAGACAACAGATAATCCAGATGCCGGTTTCAGAGGTTGGTTTGCGATTATCTTCAAGATCGAATTTGCGTTTGGACGGTCTGAGCACCGCAGACACATCCAATCGAATAATCCAACAGACCGACGGTTGGTTCTTTACCACACGAGAAGGTCGCAAAGGCCCTTATCTGTCGGATACCGAAGCAAAGCTGGCCTTAAGCAAGTACATCCTGTCCGCTCAGGGTACTTCAGTATCAGACGATACAGGCCGGGTACCCATTTCAGCCGGTTAGCGCACGTAGCGACGTTTTCACCATCGAACCGGTGATGGCAGCAACGGTTCATAAAGCCGACGCTCATTTTGGATGGCGAAACGGAAGCAGCCAGTCACAGATCTAGGTAAACTGCCGGTTCGATCCGCCGATGCAAATCCAGTTGACGGGAGGACGCCTCGATGCCACCGGACGACCTTGAAAGTGCGATTGAGCAGAGCCATTTCGCGTTGAGCGAGATCGTGAAAGGGAACGTCGAGCCGTTCTTGTCGTTGTATTCCGAACGGGACGACGTGACCATCGGCAACCCGTTTGGCGCGTTCGCTCGCGGCCGGCAGAAGGTTGCCGAGGCCGGGACCGGAGCTGCAGCGCGCTACCGCGAGGGTGAGATCGTCGGCTTCGAGTCCGTCGCCAGGCACGTCACGAGTGATCTCGCTTGTGTCGTAGAGGTAGAGCGCTTCAAGGCCAAGGTCGGCGGCAGCGACGAGTTGGCCACGATCGCTCTCCGCGTCACCAGCATCTTCCGGAACGAGGGCGGAACCTGGAAGCTCGTGCATCGCCACGCAGACCCGATCACAACACCTCAGGCGCCGGAATCCGCCCTGTAGAAGCAGGCGAATCGAGGACGCGCTGACCGCTGCAAGGCGACTAAGACAAATAACACTCGGGGTCAGAGTAGAGTGCCAGGAGGCGCTGACATTTTGTGACCCCCAAGGTCGGCCGGCTGCCGAGACGCTCTCGATTCCGCCCCGCCGGGCACACCTGTTCAATTCATTCTCGCAGCAATAATCGCGGCTACTCTGGCACCCTACTCTGACCCCATTTGTATTGGTGCGGATACGACGGATAATGCGTATATTGCGTCAGACTACGCAATGGAGTAGCGAGTCACCCATCTTCGATGTGTTTGCCCATCACGTTTTCAATATCAAATCGCATGTAACAAATCGGGGAATCTGAAACTTGAAATCATTCGTACTCTTTATTGCTCTTCTTCTGCTATTGCCTGCGGTTGCATTTTCGGAAACGCCTATGTCTGTACAGGCAGCGCTGGATTATCGGCTGCCAGAAAATACTTGTTCGAAGCCAAAGATTATCGCAAATGAAGCTATTGTCGCAGCACCAATACAGGACTCCGGTAGCGCCGCTTTTTTTCAAGGTAGCAATACCGCCACCGTTAGCGACGTAAGTAGCTATGATCTTGAGCGACAAGCGCGCAAGGAAAAGCGGTGGAGAAAATGCCTGGCCGGGTACAAAGAAGGCCTGCTGGACGATATGGAACGATTGAAGGGCAGCGCCCAACACGGTTTGACCCAGGCACAGGCCCACACCATTGTCACAAGCATGGCTCTCATTCAACGCGTATATCTGACACCGGATGGTGTTCTCGACGAAGCTGAGCTGGCGGAAAACTCTGGGAGTCCTCAGAACCAGTAACCTGTCCGCTAATCTTGATTTGGTTGCGCGAGATCGAGCTTCATGGTGCCGTGCATAATCGTTGAAGTTTCGTTCGCTGCCCGCAATACAAAGATTGGACGGCGCGAAACGTCGACGATTTCGCACGGCACCTGTTGCTTCTTTCCTATTCCAGGATTGCTCCGTTTCGGCTGAAAGACCGGTGGTCCGCAGATCCTCTAAACTGGCACAACAGAAAGTAGTCGCACGGAGGATAGATCAATGATCATCGATGCATGGGCTCAGCATCCCACACTACGACATTCACAAAACCCCATATTCGATTCTCTGCGACGTTGGACGAAGGCGGAGGCACCCACAAAACCACTGCCGCTGGAAATCACTATTGCTGCGATGGACGAAGCCAACGTCGGCCAAAGCTTGATTTCGGCTTGGGTTGCGCCGGGAAACGTCATGATCTCAAACGATGAAGTAGCCGCATTCGTCGCGGAATATCCGCAACGGCTGGTCGGCGTAGGATCAGTTGACATATCGAAGCCTATGCAGGCAGTTGCTGAAATTCGGCGCTGCATAGATGAGCTTGGTTTCAAGGCAATCCGAGTCCTGCCCTGGCTGTGGGAAGTGCCTCCCACAGACCGACTGTTCTATCCGGTCTACGCCGCCTGCTGCGATCTGGACGTGCCTTTTTGCACCCAGATCGGCCACACAGGTCCACTCATGTCTTCCGAAGTAGGCAGGCCAATCTACCTGGACCGGGTGGCGCTCGACTTTCCTGAGCTATCCATTGTGGCTGGACACATTGGCTACCCATGGACGGATGAAGCCATTGCCGTTGCCACAAAACATGAAAATATTTATATCGACACATCCGCCTACACCGCAAAAAGATACCCCGCGCAGCTGGTTGAATACCTGAAGGCGAACGGACGCAGCAAAGTCCTTTTTGGGACGAACTACCCGATGATCAAACCGGCCAAGGCCCTCGCTGATCTCGCCAGTCTCGACCTGGACCAGGAGACGCAGAACCAGTTTCTTTCTGGCAACGCGAAGCGTGTATTTGGACTCTGACGGTCACTCGTAAAACGCCCGAGAAAATTGGGGTCGAAAATTGGGGTCAGAGTAAAGTGCCAGAGTAAGAATTGGGGTCAACGCGTGCGTACCTCACCGATCTACTCTGGCACTTTACTCTGACCCGAATGGCACAACCTCATCGCTAACGATTGGGCCGGACCCAACCTCAGTGAAACCGTCTTAGAATCAAGGGGTTGGGAACCCCTAAGATTCTCTAAGAAAACTCAATTCGGCCATCAGGCACCTTAATCTCCCTTTCCGTACCGTGCTCCTCCTCGGCGCATTACGCAGACTTGAGGAGAGCATTACATGAACAGGAATCAAACCTTTTCGTTGAAGTCCTTGTTAGCGATACCACTTCTGACTTTCATTCTAAGTGGTTGTGGTGGCGGTGGTGGTAGCGGTGGCGGCGGTGCTGGATCAGCTAACACCCCAGTCACCTTTCCGGAAGTACTCGAGTTCAATGTCCCGATCTCGGTAAAGAATCTGACCTACGAAACTTCCGCCGATTCGGGCCGTCTGGGAGGTACGCTCAGGTCATCGCCAACCAGTCCAAAGCTGGATTGCGACGACGACGCTAACTTTAATCCATCGACGATTGCGCAGCTGAGGTGGGTCAATGAAGCCAATGATCAAAGTGGCGAGACGTCGATATGGGGGTCGTGCCGTTTCGACGGATTATTCGGGCGTGTGACAAAGACAGTCTGGTTGATCCTATCCATACCCTTAGAACTTGGTGACAACGAGATAACACTCACCACATTTGTAGACGGCAACCAGATTGGCGAAGATACCTTCACCATCATCCGTGACGGCCGTGCGACTGTCTCTGACCAGGTCACGATCAACCAGGGCACTTTGCAGGGCGTGATAGAGGGTAATCTGAGCGTCTTCCGCGGCGTTGCATATGCCGCAGCCCCGGTCGGTGACCTGAGGTTTAAAGCGCCGCAAAGTCCACCGGCATTGTCCGGCGTCGTCGAT
The DNA here is from genome assembly GCA_027296925.1 of Candidatus Poribacteria bacterium. GTDB lineage: Bacteria > Poribacteria > WGA-4E > WGA-4E > PCPOR2b > JAPUIP01. Next base: position 4,903 of record JAPUIP010000787.1, read on the forward strand.
GCAAGCACCTTTGCACCCGTATGCATCCAGCCCTCTAACTCTGGTCCAGTTGGCGAAGAGGATTGTCTGTATCTCAATATCTGGGCCCACAATGATGCGTCCGTGCGCCCGGTCATCGTCTTCCTGCACGGTGGGAACGGCGGCGGCGTGGGTGG
>JAPUIP010000788.1 GCA_027296925.1 Candidatus Poribacteria bacterium
AAATGTGTGTGGTGCCACGGCATCAGTGGCAAAGGGGATGGACCCATTGCTTTTCAGATGGGTGCACCCGGCAACCCCAGACCTCGGGATCTGACCAAAGGGGCATACAAATTCCGCTCGACGCCCAGCGGCAAGCTGCCAACGGACGAAGACCTCTTTTTGACGATTACGCGAGGGTTGTCAGGTACGTCGATGCCTGCGTGGCGTGGACTGACCGAGACACAACGCTGGCAACTGGTCTACTATACCAAGACCCTTTCAGGCAAATTTCTTATTGAACAACCCGCTGTACCGATCGAAATTGGAAGGGAGATTCCTTTGACTTATGAAAGTCGGAAACAAGGGCGAGAGTTCTACATAAAGTTCCAGTGCTGGCAATGTCATGGAACTTCAGGGCGTGGGGATGGTCCCGCTGCGGTGGATCAGAAAGATGAGTGGAATAACCCCAATCCACCGACGAATTTGATGAATCCAGAAGAGTTCAAAGGAGGACGTTCGCCACGTGATATTTACCGTACGCTGGCAACCGGGCTTGGTGGCGCATCAATGCCTGCGTTTTATCCCGCGCTAAATGATGAACAGTTGTGGCATTTGGCGAACTATGTAGCTTCCCTTGCGGAAAACGGAATTCGGCAATAATGCGGACAAACCAATCTGCGCTTCAGCCGGTTGTGCCGCACTATGACTCAAATCTGGAATTAATCTTTTGCTCGAAATTTTCAGCGAAAGGTAAGTAAAAGGAGATGATTGGAGTTCTCTTATTCTCGCGCGAACACTTTTTAAACTTTTTTGACGTTTAAAAACCGGGCAAAATTGTGATATAATTACCCCACCCCCCATGGGTGGGGTAAAAAACAGATAAGGAGAACCTATGGTAGACGGAGTGACGGCTAAAATTCTCAACCGCCTTAAAACAATCAGAGGGCATGTGCAGGGAATTGAGCGTATGGTCGAAAATGACGACTATTGTATTGATGTTGTCAACCAGATCCTTGCTGTGGAACGGGCGCTTAAAAAGGTGAATGGCATGGTGCTTGACAGGCACCTGCGCACCTGCGTCACCACAGCAATTCGTGGTGATGAACCCGACGAACGCGAACGTGTCATTCGCGAAATGATGACAGTGTTCAACACAACAGCCAAATTGTAGTCTATCATCCGGCTTTCTCGGGATATAGCAAGGCTCAACCTGTTTCCTGTTTAACCCAGTAAACCCAAACATGAGGAGGATAACTCGTATGGCAGCGAAAACTTTTAAAGTTCCAAACATCAGTTGTGGTCATTGCGTGATGACCATTGAGCGGGAAGTGGGTGAGATGGACGGGGTCATCTCGGTACAGGCCAATGAAGCCAAGAGGACGGTCAACGTCGAATGGAACGACCCACCTGCAAGCTGGAATGCCATCCAGACATTGTTGAAAGAGATAAATTACCCGCCGGAGAAGGCGTGACCGATATACTGTAACACGAGAGGGTATTATGATGACTGAAAAACAGATCACACTGCCCATCACAGGCATGCACTGCGCGAATTGTGCGAACACGATTACGCGCAATCTCAAGAAGCTAGACGGGGTTGCCGAAGTTTCCGTCAACTATGCAACCGAAAAGGCAACAGTCACTTTTGACCCATCTGTGCTAGATGAGAATGCGATTATCAACAGAATTAAAGACGTCGGCTACGGGATACCGACAGCGACAGTCGAACTACCAATCACAGGGATGACCTGTGCCAACTGCGCGGCAACCATCGAACGAACGCTCAAGAAGATGGCCCCGGACGTGGTAGAGGCGACCGTTAATTTTGCCACTGAGAAAGCAAATGTGGAATACATTCCCGGCGAGATTACCCCCGCTGACCTGATTGCGGCCATCAAAGCGGCAGGCTACGGCGTTGTCGAAGCGGATACTGACCTACTCGAAGACGCCGAGGGTGCTGCCCGCGAAGCAGAAATCCGCGACCAGACGCGCAAGTTTTGGGTGGGTGTCGCGTTCTCAGTGCCTCTGTTTGCCCTGAGTATGGCTCGCGACTTTGGATTGCTCGGAGCTTGGTCTCATGCGCCTTGGGTCAACTGGCTGATGCTGACTCTAGCAACGCCGGTGCAATTTTATGTCGGCTGGGACTATTACATCGGTGGCTTTAAGGCGTTGCGTAACCGCACAGCCAACATGGATGTGCTGGTTGCGATGGGTTCGTCGGCGGCTTTCTTCTACAGCTTGCCCGTCACGATTGCCCTGACTCTCGGTAGTAACGCCTTGGGGAACCACGTTTACTTTGAGACCGCCGCGGTCATCATCACGCTGATCAAGCTCGGCAAACTGCTAGAGGTACGTGCCAAAGGGAAAACCAGTGCCGCGATTAAAAAGCTGATGGGGCTTCGGGCAAAAACCGCTCGCGTCGTGAGGGGCGATGAAGAGATTGACATTCCCATCGAGGGTGTGAGCGTTGGCGACGTGGTCATCGTACGACCGGGCGAAAGCATTCCGGTCGATGGCGTTGTTATTGAAGGACACTCCGCTGTGGACGAGAGCATGCTCACGGGTGAAAGTCTTCCGGTGACCAAGGAGTCGGGCGATGAAGTGGTTGGGGCGACCCTCAACAAACAGGGGCGGCTCAAATTCAAGGCGACAAAGGTCGGTGCAGAGACGGCGCTCGCACAGATCATCCGGATGGTGCAAGAGGCACAAGGGAGCAAAGCGCCGATTCAACGCCTCGCGGATCGGGTTGCGAGTGTCTTCGTGCCGGTGGTCATTGGCATTGCGGCGGTGACGCTGCTGGTGTGGTGGTTTGCGGTGGGCGTTGGTTTCACACCGGCGATGATCCGGATGGTAGCAGTGTTGGTCATCGCGTGTCCATGTGCGTTGGGGCTTGCCACACCGACCGCGATTATGGTCGGTACAGGCCTTGGGGCAGAGAACGGTATCCTCTTCAAAAACAGCGAGGCGCTCGAAGGCGCCCATTCGCTCAAAGTAATTGTTCTCGACAAGACGGGAACCATCACCGAAGGGCAACCATCGGTGACAGACGTGGTGGCAGGGACGGTAAAATCAGTGAGCAGGGGGACGACAAATCCAGACGAATGGCTTGTGAAACTCGCCGCATCGGCTGAACGTGGAAGCGAACACCCGCTTGGCGAGGCGATCGTACGGGCAGCACAAGAGCGCGGGCAAAAGCTGGTCGAACCGGACCACTTTGAAGCGGTGACCGGGCACGGCATCGTCGCTCAGGTGGAAGGGCATCAAGTCGCGATAGGCAATCTCAGGATGATGACGGAGCAATCCATTCACACGGGTGATTTGGAGTCGGAAGCAGAACGGTTGCAGTCGGAAGCCAAGACCGCCATCTGGGTGGCAATTGATGGCGAAGCGGTCGGTCTTCTCGCCGTGGCAGACACCGTCAAACCAACTTCTTTAGCGGCTATTGCTGAAATGCACCGACTCGGCTTGCAGGTCGTGATGATGACCGGCGATAACCGCGCCACCGCCGAAAACATTGCCAAAGCGATCGGGATTGACCGCGTACTTGCCGAGGTCTTGCCCGGCGACAAGGCGGCAGAGGTGAAAAAACTACAATCAGAGAGCAGTGGACTGGTCGCAATGGTCGGTGACGGCATCAACGATGCGCCTGCGCTGGCTCAAGCCAACGTGGGGATTGCCATCGGCACAGGTACGGATGTGGCGATGGAGACGGCCGACGTCACTCTGATGCGCGGCGACCTTCGCTCCGTGCCCCAAGCCATTGCCTTAAGCAAGGCGACGATGCGTACGATTAAACAGAACCTCTTCTGGGCCTTCTTCTACAATGTCATTCTTATCCCGGTGGCAGTGGGCGTTCTCCATCCGCTCCTCTTCCTGCCAATGATGCTTCGCGATTTGCATCCGGTGCTGGCAGCTTTTGCGATGGCCTTTAGCAGCGTGACCGTTGTGACCAATAGTCTGCGATTGCGAAGCGTGAAGCTAAATTGACGTCATACTCGAGGTCGCACAATGGCTTTCTCGCCGTGCAGCCCAAACAACGCAGAGTCTTCACCCTTTACCATTTGAAAAGGCTTTCGCTTTCTGAGATTGCTCATACGCTGGGGCGATCTATCGGCGCCGTCAAAGCCAATCTCTTCAGCGCACGGAGAAATCTGTGAAATGCTCTTCGATTTTATCTGCAAATTGTTTATTGACCAACGCTGCGGAATGCCGGTTAAAATCCCACTTTTAGCGGGGAGGACAAAGAATGAAACCCATTCGCATCTTTTCTAAAAGCCTTTACTTTTGGATTCGTGAACTGCATCTCTATTTTGGGCTGTTCATTAGTCCGTTCATTCTGATCTTTGCCATCAGTACCATTTTGTTCAACCATACTTTCAAGCCGTGGGATAAGGCAAGAGTTCAAGAAACGAGTGCGTCGGTAGAAATACCAGAAGGCGTGACCGGTGGCGCAGAAGGACTCAAGCCCGCAAAACAGATTCTGCGTCAAGTGGGGGTCTCCGGTGAAATCAGCTACCTTCGTTACCGCCCCAAACAAAACCGTCTGATTATCCCAGTGATGAAACCGGGGCAGGAGATTACCATTGACGTCGATTTGGAGAAAGGGGCGGCAGCGATAAAACGACGGGACACCGATATCTGGGAAGCCCTGTTCTATCTGCACAAATCCCCCGGACAGCACAATGCCAATATTCGTGGAAATTGGGTCTTTACTCAAATCTGGAGATGGCTGGCGGATACCGTCGTCTACCTGATTCTCTTCATTTCTGCCAGCGGTATCTACATGTGGACGGTGCTTGTAGCCGAGCGAAAGATCGGCCTGATTCTGTTGGGAGCGGGCGGTCTCTCTTTTCTGCTGATTGTGTATGCCATCGTTGCCTAAACCACTTCAATATACGGGGGAAAACAATGCCTTTAAGAAACGGACCCAAATGGGTCGAAACTTGGAACCGAAAGTTCCATATCTACATTGGGCTGTATCTTCTACTATTCGTGTGGTTGTTCTCGATCTCAGGACTCTTGTTGAATCACCCGAAATGGCGGTTTGCTCAGTTCTGGCCCCAACGAAAACAATCCTCGTTTGAGCGTCCTATCCAACCCCCAATGGAGACCGAAAATTTGGCAAAAGCGACGAGTCTGATGCGGCAGCTCGACATTAAGGGAGAAATCCAACAAATCACGACGCATCCCGAAAAATCGCAGTTCGATTTCAGAGTTTTTAGGCCGGGTCATATTATCGACATCAAGGCAGATCTCGATACCAAGCGTGCGAAGATTTCGCAGATTCAGGTCAACGGGTGGGGCGTTTTTCGGGCGTTGCACCAATTCTCAGGCGTGCGAATGAATGACCCGAAAGAGAAACGGGATTGGCTTTGGACCCGGATCTGGAGTCTCTCAATGGACGCCGTTGCGCTGGGAATCATCATCATGGTGCTTAGTGGTATCTATATGTGGTATAAACTTTTGGCGAAGAGACGCTTGGGGTTGATTGTTCTGGGGTTGGGAGCGCTGTGCTGTGGGATCTTTGTTTTTGGACTGGGTTTTTTGCCATGAAAAATTCAGTTCATCATGTTCGCCAATCAACTTGTCCGTCGTAATTGGCGAAGGTATTGGTACCCATTCCTAATTCGTTACACAACGCCTTCCTGTTTCAGCAGATCAACTGCATCGTGACGCAGCCCCAACAAGTCCGTCAACACTTCGACCGTATGCTCGCCCAGATTGGGCGCCGGCGCGTCGACACGGCCGGGGGTCTCGGACAGCTTAATCGGAATCCCCGGAATTTGCACGGGGCCCGTTCTGTCATGTTCGACATCCACGATCATCTCCCGGGCCAGAACCTGCGGGTCATTGGCGACCTGATCGATGGTGTTGACGGGGCCGCACGGAACACCAATCCCCTCAAGCGCTGCAATCCACTGCTCGGTTGTGCGTTGGCCCATCATCTCAGCCAGGATTGGAAAAAGTTCGTCGTGATGATCGGTACGCAGCGCATTCGTAGAAAACCTCTCATCGTCAATCAGTTCCGGGCGATTGACATGTTCGCAAAACTTCCGCCACAGTTCATTGTTCCCAATGGCAATGACCACATAGCCGTCTGCGGACTCAAAAACCTCAAACGGCGTGATGGTCGGGTGACGCCTGCCCAATGGTCGAGGCGCTTCACCCGTAGAGAAATATCGAACCATCGCGTTCTCTAAGATTGCGACCTGGCAATCCAGCATCCCCACGTCGATAAGTTGCCCTTCGCCCGTCTGATCGCGGTGCCGAAGTGCGGAGAGGATGCCAATCGTGGTGAAGAGTGCCGCCGTAATATCGCCAATCGAAGTACCCACACGCACAGGGGGACGGTCCGGTTCGCCGGTGATGCTGAGAAGCCCACCCATGCCCTGAATGATCATGTCATACGCTCCCCGCGTGGCGTAAGGGCCCGTCTGACCGAACCCTGAACAGGCGGCGTAGAGCAGTGAGGGGTAATGCGCCTTGAGGGATTCGTAATCCAATCCGAGTTTCTTCATGGTTCCCGGTCGAAAATTCTCAACAAGCACATCCGATTGCTTCACCAGATCCAGAAAGATCGCTTTACCCCGCGGATCTTTTAGATTCAAGGTGACGCTCTTTTTGCCCCGGTTGATACTCATAAAATAAAGGCTGAAGTCGTTTTTGAAAGGCCCGAAACCTCTCGCCTCATCTCCAGCGCCCGGCTGTTCAATTTTGATGACCTCTGCGCCGAGATCGCCTAATACCATTGTTGCATAGGGCCCCGCCAGAATGCGCGTGAGATCTAAAACCCGTATCCCTTGTAATGGACCTGCCATCTGCTTTCCTCTCTTTGATTGATGATGTGATTTCCTTATTTTAGCACAATTCGTTTATTTTTCAAAGCCCTCACTTTTGTCATTCTGAGGAGCGTAGCAAAGCCTGTCCTGCCTGTCGCGCCTGTGCCGAGCTTCGAGGTAAGCTTCGAGGGGAGCTTGCCGAAGGGAAGAATCCGGTCATGCGAAGGACGTTAGCAGCCTATAGATCTGTAATTCGTGTGAGAACATGCGGATGAATTCAACCAATGCGGATGGACATGAAAAACGGTGTTTGACGCCACATTTTCTATTGACACCGTCCGGCGAATGGGTATAATAGCGTCAGCCTTATGGTCAAAGACCAGACATAACAGCGACAACATATCAGCAATCTCAAGGTGTTGACATGATCCGAAAAATAATCTTCGTCGCTTTCGTGGCATTTCATCTCTCCGGCCCGTGCCTTCAGGCTGAAGGGGGATTTGCATCTCGGCCGAGCGAACGCTTGCCCTGGACGGATTCGGTCGCCGGGTGGCACGCACAAAGCCAAGCGCAATCTACACCGGAGATACTGGCGAAAAAGCTTAAAGAGTGGGGCTCGCACGTGAAGCAGTGGGCGGAGGCCAACCCCGGTGTCATTGGTCTAACCTGTGCAATCGTATCGAAGCCACGAAAGCGCTGCGGGCTCTGGCGGTGAACCCGTTGATGCTACAGATCATCGCGCTGGTCCACCGGGACCGCGGCACTTTGCCGGAGCGCCGTGTTGAGCTTTACAAGGAGTGTACGGATGTCCTCCTCGAACGCTGGGACAAAGCCAAGGGCCTCGATGTCCTGCTCTCCGCCGCCGAGGCGCGCCAGCTTTTGCAGCCGGTGGCGCTGTGGATGCATTCGGTGGAAAATCGTCGCGAAGTGAGCAAAGGGGAACGGCTCGACTTCATCGGGCCAAGATTGCCGCAGATTCAGCGGGACGTCAAGGGGGAGGAATTGCTCACAAGTTGGCGGGAGCGTAGCGGCATTTTCAAAGGCGAGGGCGATACCTATTTCTTTCATCACCTGAGCTTCCAGGAATATCTGACCGGCTTGCTGTTTCGCATTTGAAGCGTTTGATAAGCCCCCCTCTGCATCGTCCACCAGCGTGGAGGTAAGGCGAACACGTGAGCCGCATGACCTCCCCCAAAGTTGGGAGGAGACAGAGAGGGCGGCGAAAGGCGGTATCAAAATAGGAAGTTTCAATTCTAAATCGGCATTAAAGACGCAGAGCGTCAGAAGCCGCGTTCCCACGCAGAGCATGGGAACGAGAAAACACGGACGACAAGCGCATTAACGTTATAATTTACCAAAGTCAAGCTATCCCTACCGATCAATCCCCGCCTCAACGAACGCACGAGCTAAAGTTTCATAAGAAAGCGTAGCCGCCGCCAACGGATCATAGTTCTCGCGGCTTTGCACCATAAAACTCACTTCGGCGGTAATGAAGCCGTCGTAGCCGTGAGTCTGCATCGCCTTCAGGTAGGTCACATAATCGAAATCTCCCTCGCCGGGGATGAGGAACTCAAAGTCGGGAGCCAGACCACGCTGATCTTTGACGTGCGTATGGGCGGAGTGCGGCGCCAGGGCCGAAACGGTTTCCTCAGTGGTCAGCCCGATGATGTCAAAGTGACTGATGTCGAAATTGACCTTGAGGTAGGGCGAACCGACCAGATCCAGCAACTCAAGCACCCGATCGGGGGTGTCGATGATGGCGCCGATATGCGGTTCTATCGCAATCGTCACGCCACGCGATTGCGCGTATTCGACCACTTCACCGGCCCGATCTGCAAGCAACTGTTTCTGTGCTTCCCATTCCTCCGGCTTGCCCCCCGGCGTCGTGTTGATTGCGGGGGGGCTATCTCCTTGCGCAAGCTCCACTCCCAGATCCACCGCCCCTTTTAGCCGCCACATACTCTTCGCATGGGCGTCTACATCCGTTTCCAGCAGACTCGAATGCGCGGCAATCGCCGACAGCGCCAGATGATGTTCTTTTAATAATCCCCCGATTCGTTTGCGTTCAGCCGCATCCAGCGTACTCAATTCCGTCGTGAAGCGCGGGATGACGGTCAATTCCATCCCATCGTATCCCAATTGTGCAATGTGGCGAATGGCTGTATCGATGGGGACGGTTGGCATCCCCCATGTGCTATAACCGAGTTTCATGTCAGTTCTCCCTGTCGTTGTCGATGGTAAAGGCATATCAACGTGATGCGCAGCTTGATCATGCGATGATAAAGTATACCGCTTTGCGTCATTTTTTTCCAGCACTCTTAGCGATGGTTCGGAGCGGCTTTTTTGCCCATCAGCCGGCGGCACAATGAAAACGTCGTGCGAGGTTAATGATTGGATAAGCCGGTGGCAATCAACACAACCCTTTGTAGTTGCGGATGCTTACCCGTTTTGCCTTGACTTTTAATGATGCCTTTGCTACAATAGCGTCGGTTCAGCGAGGGGATTGAATGTGGCATCCCCATTGGCATCAGGTTAAGGATTTTGCCGTGCGGCGTGAGTCTGTAGATACCCCGATCTTCAGAACCTGTCCTCGAGCGCAGCGAAGGATCGGGGAGCTTCACCGGCGAACGCCTCCAGCCACCGAGTGGCATGGGCCGTGGAATGAATTCCACGGTTGGAGCGTCTCATGACCCTCCGATCCTTCGGCGGAGTTTATCCCTTCGGCAGGCTCAGGGCAGGCTCTGAGCTTCGAAGGGCTCAGGAC
>JAPUIP010000789.1 GCA_027296925.1 Candidatus Poribacteria bacterium
GAGATGCCGGAGTTGATAAAAAGGAGTGCCACCACGAGAAGCCCGAGTCCGGTTGCCTCCTGGCCTATGGGGAAAGCGGAAGGTTTTTTCCTTACCTGTTTTCGGGACGAGTTCGATTCTACCCTCCCGGTCTCCTTCTCATCACGAGAAACAGGGGATTTTGTACCAAGGAGTGGAAGCGCACAGCAAGCCATTATGATGCCGAGCGCCTGCCGGAAGTTCGGGATTTCGTTCCAGAACAGGATAGCGAACACAATCGGCACCACAAGCGACAAACGCACAACGGCAATCGTCACGACGATTCCGCTCAGCCGCATGCCTAGCGTCACCAGCAAAAATCCGGTGGAGTAAGCGACACCGTTGGTTAAACCGAAAGCGAGAGTGAGTTTGGTAAATTCAAAGCGGCCGGCTTCAGACGCTGACCAGATGCTGATCAGAAACGCCGTCAAATAGTTGATGAAGCCGACTGGATTGAGTCGATGACCACGATTTTGAGCAGCTTTTAAGATGAGCCCAAACCCGGAAATCAGGATGATGTGCAGGATGAGGAAGAGCATATGATGATAGGTAATGCCTAATCCTGCATCGGCAGGGCGACTTTGATGCGCTCCTTCGCTGAACGGTAACTCGCCAAAACAACCTCAACCGCATGACGACCGGCGCGGCCATCGACCAAAGGCGTTGTCCCATCACGAATACAATCGACAAAATGGGTCAATTCGCCGACAACGCCGTGAGGCACCGTGCGATCGGGCAGGAGCTCCTTCCACTCGGATTCGCCGATCCGCTTGAGGTACGCCACGTCGGCTCGCATGTCCAGCCGGAGTGAGCCCTTCGATCCGTCGATGATGGTTTCATTCGTGCCTCTTGCGCCCATGAACGAACCCCAGCGCAGAAGACCAACCGCTTCTGAATCGTATCGGATGAGCGTCACGGCGTAATCTTCCCAATCTTTATGCCCAGAATGGCTACCCACTTCCGCGGCAACTGTCAACGCGGTTCCACCAAACCAGTTGATGAGATCGGACTTGTGGATGCCATTCTCCAGAAAACCGCCAACTGTCCCGTACCAGCTTGATGGACGTTCGCGAGGCCCGCGATAAGCGCCGGTGTAATCTGTCTCCAAATAAACGAGGCTCCCAATCTCGCCATCATCGACCAACTGCTTCCCAAGCACATGTACGGAATAGAAGCGGAGCACCTGACCTACCATCAGGTGGGTGCCACTCTTTTCTGACGCTTCAATCATCGCGTCCGCATCAGCAAGGGTGAGCGAAAGCGGCTTTTCGCAGAAGGCGTGCACACCCACTTCCGCAGCCGCAACAACGACCTCCCGGTGCGCCGCAGGCGGGGTGGCGACGACAACGCCATCCACAATTTCCAGCAGATCGTGGTAATCCTGAAACGCGCGGATCTGATGCGTTTCGGCGATCTCTTGTGCCGCTTCGAGCCGCAGATCCGCAACCCCGACAAATTCACAGTTCTCAACCTTGGGCAGCGAATTGCAGTGGGCGCTACCCATGCCCCCCGTACCAATAACACCAATGCGTGTCATGTTTTTTCGCCATCCTCCTCTGTCGCTTTGCGCAATAGACCTCGCGTCTCACGAGTTACAACTCACCCTTAAAATAGAGACAATATGCTGTCAAGGGACATTGGTCACATTTGGGTTTGCGGGCGTTACAGATTTGCCGCCCAAAAGTAATCAGATTCATGTGAAATGGAAGCTCCGTTCCGGTGGGGATAATTTGCGGCAGCAGTTCATGTGCCTTTTCCGCATTACAGTTTGATGCCACCAGCCCGAGCCGTTTGCTAATCCGCAGCACATGTGTATCCACCGGAAAGACATCATGCCCACAAGCAAAGGCGAGTGTAACAGAGGCGGTCTTAATTCCGATGCCTTTGTGTTGACACAACAGTTGTAGTCCTTCCTTCGTTTCCATTTCACAGACGAACCCCAGGTCTAACTCACCGCGTTCTGCTTTGAGCCACGTCAGAAAGTTCTTAATCGTCCGGCTCTTCTGCCCGTGCAGTCCTGCAATCTGGATCGCTGCCCCAATCGACTCGACATCTGCTTCGAGTACATCTTCCCACGTCGGGAAAGTCTCCTTGAGAGTCGCGAATCCCTTGTCACGGTTGACGTCATTTGTGTTCTGGGACAGGACCGTGAGAATCAGACAGTCCAGTACATTCTCCTCTGAATCCCGTTCAGGGATGCCGTATAGTTTTTCTAGATGATCCGAAACAACCTGTGCTTTGTGCCTGAGATCCAAAGGCCACCTCCAAGTGAAAAGATAAAGTTACTACAGTGTGATTTTTCATTTGTTGGCAAGACGCAGCCGAATCCGTCCGGATTGATAGACAACAATCACCGGGGGCGTCCAATCGATACCAGCATCAATCAGATCTTGTAGATCTGTAATGACTTGAGCGGGCGGACGACCGCCCGGACGAAGGTAGATAATGCCAGTGAAGGGCTGATTGCGATGGATGGCAAGCGTCCCGAAATCGGAATCGTGTGTCAAAACAAATCGTTTCATCGCATGCGCTTCGCGTAAGATGTCCTTGTCTTCGGATGAATGCCAGCCCTCTTCGCGAGCAGACACCACATCAACGCCTTGCGCTCGGAGGAACTGAACGACGGGAACGGCGATGTTCATATCCGCAACCAGCGGCGGTAGCATGATTATCGAACCTCATCGTGGGAGATTGGGAGGTCGATTACCACCTCATTACGAAGTGCACGCGACGCATACGCCAACACCGCCTGAATGCTTTCTTCCGTCAATTCTGGATAGGCTTCGATGATCTCAGCGTGGGACATGCCGCTGGCGAGCAATCCCAACACATGCTCGACGCTCAGCCGGGTTTCATCGACAATCGGTTTCCCACCCAGAATTTCTGGATTGACTACAATTCGACTCATGGTTGCACCTCTCTTGATCAAATTTAGGGGTCCACCTAGACGAACCGGTGGGGTTACGAAATGAAGAGTCTGGAGTAAAGCCGCTCATGCTGCATGCTCCGGATATCAAGTCCCGGGGTGAAACTCCCCAAATCTTCCATCTGGGCATCCAATGCAAATGCGCAGATTTCCAGCAGCGTTTGCCGAATCGCCTGAATAATCTGTTGGCCTTCGGTTGCGCCGAGGGGAATCAGCCGTACGGCTGCGGAGACCTGTCCGGCAACGTAGCTATGTAAGTACCCCTGCAGCGCGAGCGGTAAGTCGGTTGAAGCCGCTGCTGTTGCCAATCCGTAAGCAATCGAATGGTGACCGGCACACACTCCCGACTGGATTTGCGCCGAATAAGCCTCTAACATCTCATCCGTAAACAACCGCCGCACATTGCGAAGGAACTGTTTCCCGATCTTGATGCTTCCCTCCCGGGCTTCTCGGGGCAACTTCAGGGCTGTCAAACGGGCGTCCAGTTCAGCGATCTGCTCGATTCGGTGTATTTGAGCGGCTCTGTATGCCAAGGCAACGGCCGGCGCATCTACATTCCGTATGCTGTGATGGAGCGATGCTCGCAGAAATTCCTCAAGAGTTGCACCATTCGTGATGAGTCCATGCTGGACATAGGTTTCCAGCCCAAAAGAGTGGGCAAAAGCACCGGTCGGGAAAAAGCTGTCAACCAATTGAAGCAGCGTCAGCAGCGATTCACCATCTGGAGATTTTTCAGTGGTCATGGGGGGGGAGGTACGATTGCCGGGCGGCATGGGTGAAAATGCGTTCCTCGACGGTATAAGCGTAGCCGAGTCGATTCAACTGGTTTTCCAGCACCGGTTCGTAGGGGATGAGAACCAGCTCTTCCTGGAATCCGACGGGGCGGTGAAGGTTACCGATCTGATGGCACATGAGACCGAATTCCTCGCGTGTTTCGGGCCGCAGCACAAATACCCTTTCCGGCACGCCTTCCACCACGATTTGAACCTGCGCATCCCGATACAGCACATCACCCAAATTCAGGATGGTTCCCGTCGGTAGGGCGAGCCCAATCTGTCGTCCGGCTTTCGTGAAAAGTCGCTGGCGGGACTTCTGACGATTTTCCCAATCCAGCGCGACTGCATCTCGCTTCAACGGTTTTTTGTCGATTTCTGCTTTGACGATGTTTTCTACGATGATCATTTCTGTTTTCCTCACATCCAACCTGTGAACGACATTACGCATCATCCACCAATCAAAACAGAAAATACCGCTGTGCCATCGGAAGTATCGTCGCAGGCTCACAGGTCAAAAGCTCACCATCCGCCCGGACCTCATACGTTTCTGGATTGACCTCAATTTTAGGCAGATAGTCGTTGTGTATCATCGCCGCTTTGGTCAGTCCTCGGCAGTTTTTCACGCCGACAAGCGGCTTTTGCAGATTCAGGCGGCATCCAATTTCTCGCTCCACGGCCGCTTGAGAAACGAACGTGTAGGACGCCGTGTAGGGGACACGCCCAAATGCGCCGAACATCGGACGTCCCAAGACAGGCTGCGGCGTTGGAATAGAGGCATTGGCATCTCCCATCGCCGCCCAGACCAGGAAGCCGCCCTTCAACACCAACTGTGGCTTCACACCGAAGAATGCGGGATGCCATACCACCAGGTCTGCCAGCTTGCCGACTTCAATCGATCCGACATGCTCGGCAATCCCGTGCGCGATGGCGGGGTTGATGGTGTACTTGGCGACATAGCGTTTCGCACGGAAGTTGTCGTTGTCGCGCGTTTCTTGCGGGAGGTGTCCGCGTTGGACCTTCATCTTATGCGCGGTCTGCCAGGTCCGGATAACCACTTCGCCGACACGCCCCATCGCCTGTGAGTCCGACGCTATCATACTGAATGCGCCGAGGTCATGCAGAATATCCTCAGCCGCGATGGTCTCTGGACGGATGCGCGATTCGGCAAACGCAAGGTCTTCGGGAATCGAGGCGTCGAGGTGGTGGCATACCATCAGCATGTCCAGATGTTCATCAATGGTATTGACCGTAAATGGGCGCGTTGGATTGGTCGAGGAGGGCAGCACATTGCTTTCGCCGCAGACTTTGATGATATCCGGTGCGTGCCCACCGCCGGCGCCTTCGGTATGATAGGTATGAATGGTCCGCCCTTTGAAGGCGCTAATCGAGTCTTCAACGAATCCCGCTTCATTGAGCGTATCGGTGTGGATAGCAACCTGAGTGTCGTACTCCTCTGCAACGGAGAGGCAGCAATCGATGGCAGCCGGTGTTGTTCCCCAATCCTCGTGCAGCTTCAATCCCAGTGCGCCCGCTTCGATTTGCTCGCGCAGTGGGTCCGGAAGCGAGGCGTTGCCCTTGCCAAGGTAGCCGAGATTGATGGGAAACCCTTCAGCCGCTTCGAGCATCCGTGCTATATTCCATGCCCCCGGCGTGCACGTCGTGGCGTTAGTGCCTGTCGCCGGTCCCGTCCCACCGCCAATCATCGTGGTGACCCCGGACGAGAGGGCTTCATCGATCTGCTGCGGACAGATAAAGTGGATATGCACATCGAGTCCACCCGGCGTGACAATCAGGCCTTCGGCGGCGATCACCTCCGTGGCCGCGCCGACAATCATATCAGGCGTCACGCCTTCCATCAGGTTCGGGTTTCCCGCTTTGCCGATGCCGGCAATCTTTCCGTCACGAACGCCGATGTCCGCCTTGACGATTCCCCAGTGGTCTAGAATCAAAGCGTTGGTGAGCACCAGATCCAAAGCCCCCTCGGATCGCGTCACCCCCGGCGCCTGCCCCATACCATCTCGTAACGTTTTGCCGCCGCCAAATTTCGACTCGTCCCCATAGACGGTGTAATCTTCTTCCACCTCGATGAACAGTTCGGTATCCGCGAGACGGACTTTATCGCCAACCGTTGGACCATAGAGGTCGGCGTATGTTCGGCGTGGAATGTTCAATGCCATCAGTCGTTCCTTTCTTGCCGTCGCAGGGCGGCCCCGCGAATCGTGGGGTCGTCAAGTTTCCCGTTCGTTCTAGCGTTCAATCCGTGAACGATCCGCTCACCGCCAAGTGCAACCAGCGTCACGGTTTTTTCGTCCCCCGGTTCGAAGCGGACAGCGACGCCGGAAGGGATATTCAGACGCATACCGTAAGCTTTCTCCCGATCAAATTGAAGGGCGTTATTGACTTCAAAAAAGTGAAAGTGCGAACCGACCTGGATCGGCCGATCGCCGATGTTGGTTACAGTGACTTCGACGGCTTCTCTACCTACGTTGGCGAGAATATCGCCTTGGGCGAGAATATATTCGCCGGGGTTCATGTTAACTCCTCCTCGCATTCGGATGTTTATCGTCACAGATTGTCAGACTGAATAACACGAGTTCGCTTGACTTTGGTAGAGGGGCTGCAGCCTCGATCTTTGATCGGGGTTTCATAGTCATTAGCGGTTAATTTACCCAAGCCAAGGGTTACAGGATATTAACGCCCGACTCCCATCTGTTCATACTTTCTGATTTCCGCCATCCATTCCTCCCGCATTTGTGGGGAATAGCCCTCCGGAAGTAATGACTTTCTGGTGCAATTCATTAAAGCTTGCAGCGTTTGATAGCTTCTGACAGGACCGATGTCCGGGAGAATACGGTCAGCGGCGATCTCGACAATTTGCTCAATGGATAACGGCTCGTCGCTGGCTGCTGCGCGCAAGTCAGAGCGAAGTGAAGCAAAACTGGCCGCAGAATATCCTTCCGTGATGTGTGACATCTGTTCCATCACAGTATCGCTAATGGAGCCTTTGAAAACGTCATGGAGCGCCCATTTGATAAACGCTTTTCGGTCTTCGCCTTCTGGATCAAGAACCGGTATAATCACATCGCCGACGCGCCCTTCCCGTCGCAGATCTGGTGACAGATTGTAAATTCGGGCGGTCATCAGTAGCCACGTAATATTGCCCCTCAGTTGTGGGTCTGACATCATTGCCTGTATCTTTCCCGTTAATCGACGCTCGGTGGAATGTGCATCTCTGCCGATTTCCCCGAATTGGGTATCCGCCTCATCAACAAAGATCAGGGCTTTAACCAGCGCCGACAGCAGACGTTTGAGGCGCTCAAAGATGACGTCCGTTTGGCCGAACCACATGCTTCTGATATTTTTCAGCACCAACACCGGCATGTCCAGCGCCCCCGCAAGGGCTTCAAAGATGAACGTCTTTCCGCTTCCAATGGGGCCGCAAACCGCGGCACCGGAGATGGCATCCGGACCGGTTGAGGTGAGACGCGGCAGAAGCTTGGTCTGAATGAAGTCAATCAACCGTTCATTTCCGATCACGTCTTTCAGGCTATGAGTGGGCTTCTTAAATTCAACGACGTCTTCTCCCAATTGCCCCTGGACAAAATCGGACACCTTCTCAATGACGTCCTGGGGCTGGAGTGTGTTCCCAAAATAAGAGGCTGTGATGAGTAATTGTCGTAGTGCGTGGAGGGACAGTCCCGCTGTCAGCGTGGCAAGTTGTTCCTGTGTTCCCCAGAGACGGAAGCCTTTCCCTTTGGATTTTTGCGCCCGATTGAACCAGGAGATGAAGTGCTTCCGTTCTTCTTGACCGGGAGACGGAATTTCAACCGTTACCACCTGGGGAAGCCGGGTAATCCGTGAATTCATTAAACTCTTGGATTCAGTGATAAATATGACCGCGTCTTTTCCGTCCATGAAAGCCGGGTCAAGAATCCAGTCCTGCGCAATGCTCACTCGATGTCGATCTGCCTGGGAGAGCATCGGAATCTCTCCCTCCGGAAGTAACATATCCGCCGCCTCAATAACGATCAGTAGCCTTTCTTTGAGTAGCTTTTCGCCTGATTCATCCGTCGTTCGAGAAAGGAGGCAGAATTGCCTGAGCAGTTCAAGGGCAACGGTTGGATTCCCAATTGAATTGCTCAGATGGGTGTCGAATTGTTCTTCCGCAGATTTTGCCATCCTGCCCGGGATGAGATAGCCAATAGCGTCTTTGGATAACAGGCTCTGATCGGTGTCCTGTCTCCACAGACCGAACGCTTTTTTCAGTTTCTCCCTGTCGCTGGCTCTCAGAAATCTGATGGGGCCGTTCAGTTCATAAACCGCGAGGATGAATCCCGGCACATCCCAGCTTTTGGTCAAGAGGGAGACCAGCGGCACATAATCCCCTTCTCTCGTACCGTCATCAAGACAGAAAAGATCATAGATGTTTCCAGCCAGGATGATACTCCTCGAAGTCCCGGCGTTTATTATCGTTCCCGCTTGAGATAGGAATTCGTACTTCGGACTTTTGACAGCTATCGCTTAAGCACCCCCTCTCCCTTGCCCTGTACCTGTCCCCAGAATTTATTGAACTGATCGCGTTCCTGGCGATAATTCGGATCAAAAGCCGCCGTTCGGATCTCCGTTCGTTGTTCGAGAAACTGCGCATGATCAATCTCATCAGTCGGCGCAAAGGCAGGCGCCATCTGGTCGTAAACAATGGTTGCGCCGGGGAAGCTTTCAAACCCCTTTCCACGCCAGTCCCAATATTGCGAAAGCGCAACCACGCGATCCGCTACGTAAATCGCTTCGTTGAGCTCATGGGTGACCAGGATAATCGTATACGGAGGTTGCCCGCCGTTGGACACTGCCGCAACGTTCTCGGCATAGAAAGTTAGCAGCATCTTCTGAAGCTCTTCGCGAGTTGCCTCGTCAAGCGCGCCAAAAGGCTCATCCAGAAGTAAGATCTGGGGTTTCATAATGATTGCTTGGGCAATTGCCACGCGCTGGCACATCCCCCCTGACATTTCGTGCGGGTACAGATGCAGCGCATGCTCAAGCCCCAATTTTTGCAGGACAACGGCGGCTTCCTCAAGTTGCTTTTTTCTCGCTTTTCGCCAGACAAAATACTTGATAAATCTGTCAACGAGCGAACTCTGATCAAACAGCAATCCCAGTGCCACATTTTGCTGGGCTGTCAGAAATGGAAAGAGTGAATACCGTTGATAGACAATGCCCCTATCCCTTCCGGGGCCTCTGGTAGGTATGCCGTTCACCAATATCTCACCTTCGCGCGGCGGATGGGTACCTAAGATTGCGCGAAGCAGCGTGGATTTCCCACATCCACTTGGTCCAACTAGCGAGACAATCTCTCCTTTGACCACGCGAAGGTTGATGTCATGCAGAATTCTGCTCTGGCCAAAATGGTGGATGACCCCCTGGCATTCAAGCACAATTTCAGGCATAGCTTGTCCTTTACATCATAGATCAACGGAGATACGAAAACCGCTTTATTCCTGCCCCAGTTATGCATCACGTATCACGCAGTACACATCACCTAGCGCCCATACCAGGGGAATAATCTCCTTTGTATCAATCGAAGACCATAGTCTGCGGCGTAACCGAATAGCGCCAATGTTACGATATATGGGTACACGACATTCATATTGAGAATCCTGTATTCGATTCTGATTCTGTAGCCGAAGCCCACGTGTCCAACAGCCATTTCGGCAGCGATGAGATAGACCAATGCAGGCCCAATCTGGAGGCGAATCGAATCGAGAATTCGTGGCAGAATCTGCCGAAGGATTACACTTAGAATGACTTCAACATGTGTTGCTCCCAACGTATAGGCTTTGTGGATTAATTCTTCAGCGACATCATACTTCGCCGCCAGATGGATGGTCTGCGCAAAGGTCGGTAGTACCCCAAAGGCGATCATCGCAACATACATCTCCATGTCGGTGCCCACCATGACAAAGAACACGGCAAGCATTGCCATTGGATTCAGCTTTGACGCAAACGACATGAGAAAAAAGAGAAGGGCCTCTCCAGCCGCAAAACACCCCATCACCAACCCCAGGATGACGCCAAAAATTATACCGACTGAAAGCCCCAAAGCGAGTCTCATGCCTGTGGCTTTCAGGTCCTCTAACAGCCATATCTCTTTTGAACGTCTGTTTGGCGTGGTAATTTTCCGTATTCCATCTTTGAGTTGAGAAAGACTTGGGATTGTTGTGTCATCAGGGTTTTTGACGTGCTGACGATGGGACAGATAGAAGTAAGCGGCGACCAACATCACAATGGAAAGAAATCCCAAAAAAAATCTCAGTCTGTTTGAAATTGGGTCTCGAATCATAATGGTGGGTTACACGCCCGAAAATAGAAGTCCTGTGGGCGGTACCTCTTGAAGGGCGAGAAACTGAAAAGGGTTATCGGCCGATGTGCGTTGTCTGTGCCTCTGTCGCCAAAGAGGGGCTATACAGTTGTCTATGGGCCCCGACGCGCCATGTATTTTTCGATGTACGTTGGATCAAACCTTAAGTTAGCATCTGGGCCCTGGTTTTTGGAGCCATACGCAATTGTTGGTTTCCGATCAACGATCTCATGGCTGAGGGAGAAATCCACGACCTTCGCCATAATCTCGGGAAGTTTGTCACTCACCAGCAACTCTTTTCCATCTTCCGGCGTCTTGTAAAACCGCGTTTGCCGCATCACCTTTCTCATATCTTTCAGACCGAGATGGGAAAATTTCTCTCCAACTGCAATCAGCGTATCATTCGCAACTTCAGGGTCTGGGTCCGCTAACATCTGGTTCACTGTGTAGAAAACATCGATAATGGCAGCGGCGAATTGGGCGCCTCCCGGCTTATTCAGAGAACCCTCAGCCATGAGCACCATATCGATAATCTCCCCCTCAATCGTGGTCGAATCAAAAAGGACCCGCGCGTCTTTTCTTTTATTCAGCGTTTCAAGCACAAACGGGTTCCAGACAACGATAGCTTGATAGCCCTTTTGTCTCTGCTGCATTGCCAGCGCTGCAGCGGCTGGGTCCATATTGATAAACGTGTAGTCCTCTTCGTTCTCGTTTTGCAGTTCGAGGTTCCGAACGAAGCAATATTCCGAGACCGATTTTGCCAGTCCATAGACGTTGAGCCCTTTGAGTTGACTGATTTCGGTAATGTCGCCAGCTACAATGCAGGCGTCAGCCCCATAGCTTGTGCTTGTGGGAAGGATAGCGACCGACTGACGGCTCAACGCTGGATTCAGTGCGTCCATATTGGTGATACATACGGCATCGCAGCCAAGGCTTGCATAAAGTGCCATGCAGGAGTCATAGTCAAGTTCCTCTAACTTAATGTCAACGCCCCACTTTTTTTCGATATCGCCCATCTTACCTGCACCGCCGTCAATGAGCCGAAACTCATGGGCGACACCGAAAACGCTCCATGACGGATATTCGCTCCAAGCCAGGCTGAACGTTGGCGCCTTCTGCGCAGGAGCCGTAGGCGTTAAAATGAAAATGCCAGTCATACAAACAGCGACCCAAATTGAGATGAAATTTCGGAAATTACCCATTTTTATTCTCCCCTCCATTGAACAATAAGAACATACGTCAGCTTTTCAATAAATGCCCTGCGTTTGAGGTGGTGGATGGTGGTGGGCGGGCTGTCAAAAATAAGGTTCATCTTCTCGCCCACCCGCTCACCATTCACTCCTCCATCACTCACCCAATTAAACAGGAAGCTCAGAATCCGAATCGGTTGTAGTTTTCTGGCTTTCTGCTTTATCGGTCTGTTCGGCATCAAAGATTAAAGCCTCAAACTCATCCGTTGCCGCCGATCCTCTGGCAGCCGCAAGGAATTGTTCCTCTTCGGCGCGAGAATCGGTGCCAGCTAACTCTTGAGCAACTTGCGCTCTGCCTTTCGCCTTTTGCCGGATCTCTCGCATTCTGGCAAGTTCCGCCGACGTGCCATCGGTGCTGATGCCAGAAAGCATATCAGCAATCTGCTCCTGCTCCCTTGCG
Source organism: Candidatus Poribacteria bacterium (assembly GCA_027296925.1). Taxonomy (GTDB): domain Bacteria; phylum Poribacteria; class WGA-4E; order WGA-4E; family PCPOR2b; genus JAPUIP01. Next base: position 11,726 of record JAPUIP010000789.1, read on the forward strand.
GTAATCAGATCAGCGACAGCTTCTGCTTGTTCTTCCTTGATTTTCCCCAAATCGCTGGACAATGCGTTAATCTGAATCTTATGATTGTCAATGTCCCCTTGAGCGCGTTCGATGTCCGCCTCAAGTTCCTCGATTCGAGCGTTCTTTTCTTCCAAGGTTGAGCTAAAATCGTTGTAGGCAGCAACACACTTCATATACTCCGGATCCATTTTAATCCCTTCCTGAGTTTGTCCCTGCCCCTGGAGTTCGGCGGCGACACGCTTTGCCTTGGCTAACGCACCGGCTTTAAGTTGTTCCAGCCGCTCTACATCGTTGGTTAAACTGTCAAGCGTTCCCTCCTTTTGCTTGACCAGGCCAATCAGTTGACCGATTGCACCCTTATAGCGCTGGATATTCTCTTTCTTCTCTGCGATAACATCTTCATAAGCTCCTCGGACAGCTTCAGGGTTTTCCATCATACTGTCAGCAAGCTCATGGGCTCGTCCCGTAAATGTATACCATATCGCTTTGAAGAATCTTCCAATTCCACTTGCCATTTGATTGTCCTCCTTCGATAATGGTTCGGTTTATTTTGACAACTGACTCGGTTGAAAAACAGCCCGCAACAATGTAAACATTGGGCGTCTGACTAAAACAGCTTCCCACTATTTTTCAATATACTGATCATACTCACTCGGTTTATGGATATCGCGTGATTCAAGTTCATGCATGGTCTGGTCAACTTCTTGAGCAAATCTTATATTTTCATCAAGCTCATTCCTGAGTCTTGAAAGCTTGGTTTCATCACTATTGGTGCCAAGCGTCAGAACCTCTCCGTAGATTTTAGCGAGTTGCGCGATGGTTTCCTGAACATCGACGATCAGGCGTTCCCGCTCTTGTAAAAGGGATTGTGTGACTGTTCTCGTAGCGGCATTTCTCGCCTTCTCTCCAAGTTTGAGGGTATCTTTTAGGCAATTCACCGATTCCTGAAACAGGGCTTCCACTTTGTACGCAAGCTCAAAGGCGACGTTCGCCGGAACTGATGATGGCCATGTATGTTCATTGGCTTCCGCCTTAAAAGATTGATGCAGGGTACGGAGATCCGCAAGCATTTTCTCGGTTCTGGCATCCCCATCCGCTGCGAGTTGTTTGTGTAACGCATCAAGTTGACCCTCCTGTTCCCTATGGGCCTCCTTCTGCAATTCCTTTAGAGCCTGCTTTGAGATTTCGTCCAGTCCCGTCGTCCATTTCGTAATGAATCCGCCTACCGGTCCCAATACGCCGACAACACCGCTGGCAAACAGAAACAGAATGGCGGGCTCAAGATTGAGTACCCACGTTACAAAGGCTAAGGTCGCGCCGGCGGCAAACGGAAAAATCACCGCGGAATTTCCTATCAGATTGAGGAGGATTTTTTTTCTGAGCTTCTTCCGATTAATCACTTTCTTCACCCAATTAATACGGTTTCTCCAGAAGGACAAAAGTTACGCTTTGCGCCTTTCCTCCGGCTGCATTATCCGGAGGCTGATCGCTCGCAATGAATTTGATACGATGCGGGTTGATTCCCTTACTCATCAGAAACGCGGCAACGACCTCTGCTCGCTGCTGGGCCAGAATTCGATTTGCTTCTGCATCCCCTTCGCGTCTGGTGTGCCCGAGAATCTTGAGATACCATTGGGGAAATGAATCCAGATCTTCGGTCAGCCTCGCCAACGCCCGTTGGCTATTCCGGTGAATCCTTGCGTTTCCCCGTCCAAATTGGATGGGGTCAAACTTCATTGTGCCAACCGGAACAAGCCGACTCCATTCAGAATCAGACAGATTGCTCAGCACTTTGGCGTCGGTCACTTCCGGGAGCACAGTCGCCGCCAAATCTTCAAGTACGATTTCATCCAATCCACTTGAAGCTGCGACGCTGGGATGAAACTTATCATGGCGAAGTGACCGCAAGATGCCATCGTAGAAGATTTGCCCATAATCGCCTGCTAATGCATCCCCTGAAATGGCGTCTGTTTGAACCAGCACTCTGATAATCTTGGCAATCATATCTTCGAGATGATCTGTATCCTTTGCTTCCTGTCCTGAAATGATGCCAAAATGGGCGTAATTCTCCATAGTGTTTCGCCATTCGATTCCATTGACCAGGTTTTCAGATTCGCTTCTCTTCAGCGAATCCCCATATCTTTTGGCGTCCTCCAGAACAAGGTCCATCAAACCATCCGGCTGATTGGCATAATCATAACGTGCCCTCAGATATGCTTGGACAACGGCTTCCACAAGTGTGGGTTGCTCATTCAGAAATTGTCGCTGGGCGATCAGCACATCAACAATGTATCCTTTCAGCTTTGAACTGTCCAGCAAAACATGAACGCCATCGATTGCTAACGCCTTTGTCACATAAGGCTCCCACAGCACATAAGCTCTTGGATCGTTTGGATTGCCAGCCTTTAGCTTCTTATAGACATCTTCGGCGCCATCCGCTGCAATCGCCCAGTCTTGCGGCAAGCTGGGAAGACTCATTTTGTTGATCATGACTCTGGCAAGGGTTTCACTGGGGGAATCTGGCGTTAACACAATCTTTGCGTTGGGATTGCTGAGTTTAGAGATTTGCGAAACGCCCTGCTTGTAAGCAAGAATGGCATCCGCCCCCTTTGTCTCATCGATGACAAGCACAATCGAACCCGGAAACTCTCCAATCGCATCGCCTGCCTTTATATATGCATCAATCGTAAAGACCGCCATTTGAACCTTTCCACTACGCAGATTTTTGATCCGCCGAACATAGTCGGCTTTATCATCTACAAAAGTTAACTTAATTTCTTGACGATTGAGCAGATTTTGAACAGAGGGGGACCGGAGAATTGCGTAACCGGAGAAGGAGTCATGGGCGATCTTAATTTCATGTGTATATCGACTGGGTGTACTGGTAGTGACTACAGTTTTCTCCTTCATCCTCGGCTCAATGACGAACTTATAGATAGCCCCTGCTATCCCAAGGATAACCAACCAGCAAAAGATCATGATGATTTTGCTGAGTGCTTTCTTTGACGACGAGGCATTATTCATCATATTCTCCTTTCAGATCGCTGGTGTGTTAGCGCCGTGATGCGTAACGCTTAAAACGTAATGCGTAAATCTTTCCTTGCTTTCCTTCCCTTCCGTCTTTCCCTGTCTCTGAGGATTGAATAAGGCAATCCAATATCCAGCATCCGCAAATACAGCATTCATGCGTTCTTCTTGGGTTCTCCGTAAAGATAGTGCTTTAGGTTGATTGAAGCATCATCGGAGACTTTTGCCCATTCCTCATCAGGGATCTGGGAACCAATCTCAACGATGATTTTCCAGATGGGTTTCGACTGGCCTTGTACTGCTGGAATAGGTTGAACATGCTCTGTCGAATCTATAGCTTCCTTGGTTTTTGATAGGTGAATATCTTCTGGAATGGCCATCATTTCCTTCCCTTCCGTCTTTCCCTGCCTCTATCGTTTTTTTAGGCTTGTGCACCATCAAATTGCTTTTTGGACATTTTTTGCCATTTTGAGAAAAAAGTGGGAACGACATTTGGATATTCTAAAAATGGCTCAAACCCATATAGCAACTAGGTTTAATCCGTTTTGAAAATGTCCGATATTTGCGCTTATCGGACACGAAAAGTAAGCGTCAAAAATAATGGGCTTGGCTGAAAGCCAATACGGGGGCGGCTTAGCGATGTTGCCCATTGAGTACTACTCTAGGCCTCGCTTGAGCCATTCCAGTGACTCAGCAATGTACGCCTCCGGTAGACGATGGCCGCTCTCGTAGTAGCTCAGCTTCTTTGGATTTCCTTCGATCATCTCCAGTAGTATTTCTACTTGTGCAGGGGAGTAATAATTATCGGATTTGCCCATCAGCATGAGGAAGGGACGCTTCCCAATGCCGCGAGCAAAATTGAACGGTGAGATCACGGCTAGCTCTGGCGGATCCCAGATATTCAGCGGCGTCACACAGGCTACAGATGCCTTGACTCTCGGCTCACAGGCATTGAGCGCAAAGATGATGACCCCTCCCAGACTATGGCCCAATACGCCGATGCGCTCGATGTCGATTTCATGGCGAGTGGCCAAGTAGTCGATCGCTCGACGGTGCTCGACGGTCGTTTGCAAGGTCATTTCCCGAAACCGATTAAACCACCGGTGTTGGAAAAACATCGCCCCCGGACTTTCGTAATCGTTCTGGGCGATCCGCTCACCGTGGTATTGTGCGTCCAGCGCCAGAACGGCAAAGCCTGCGGCCAGAAGTTGCTTCGTGGTTTCGCCGCCGTGTGGCCAAGAATCGTCCTCCCACCACCTAGATTTCGATCCCGTGATGCCGTCGATCAGCAATACGCACGGGAATGGTCCATTGTCAGTTGTGGGAAGGCCAAGGTAGCCAGGGACACGACTATCTCTGATGCCGTTGAATACAACCTTCTCGCGGATGTAGTCCGGCGTTTCCACTGTTTCAACCGTCCTGGCTTCGAGCGGCATCTCCCGGTCGTACTGGTAGAACTGAAGGATCGCCTGGTAGGTCTCATCGGAGACGCTGGGATGAGAAAGTTCTGTTGCTCCGACGGGTTTGGTTTCGGGTGTCTGTGCCCAGAGGGACACTGGGAGGATGAGGGCGATGACGAAGTTTCTGATTAGACCTCTAAGATTCATGCGAGTCTCTCCTTAACGTTCGATAGTGCGCTCTGGAGGAGCATTCGTGTAATGTGGGTTTAATTCCCATCATATGATTCCGCCTATATGAGTCTCGATTGCAGGTGTATCATCTTATTAGTTAGTACGCAGGGCATGC
>JAPUIP010000079.1 GCA_027296925.1 Candidatus Poribacteria bacterium
AGGAGAACCGGAAGACATCGCCAAAGCCGTCGCTTACCTTGCCTCTGATGATGCATCATTTGTCACCGGAAGCGCTTTTGTCATTGATGGCGGACGTTTGCTCACGGGGATTGGTCAACGTATCGCCGTTGATTCGCAATAAAGGGGTATTGCAGAAATCTCAAAATAATCCGGGAAAAATTTCAAAATCAGCTAAAGTTTTGAATGAGGCAAACCGATAATAAAATGGGTAATTGAGCTCTGCACCGGAAGTGTGTGGTGTCAGCCGATTGCGATTGCCCGGCATATAATTTCTGGACGGAAAAGGAGGGAGTTAGCGGTGGAGGCGATTACCCGTTCTTCGGGCATAAATCACTTTCAGCCTGTTTCTGCTCATCAACATCAGCGGGAGCGGCAATCAACAGCAGTTACTGGCGATCAACACCAGGCCGCCAAACAGACCAACGCACAGCGAGGGAACACGGATGAGCTAACCCCTAAAGAAAAAAAACAGGTGCAGGAACTGAAAAAACGGGATAGGGAAGTGCGCCAGCACGAACAAGCCCACAAAATTGCAGCGGGCGCTTATGCCGTGAGCGGGCCAAGTTATAATTTCCAAAGGGGGTCAGACGGCAAGTCGTACGCTGTAGGTGGGGAGGTGAAACTAGACACCGGCCCCGTGCCAAACGATCCAGAGGCAACTATCCGCAAAGCACAGGTAATCCGTCGAGCGGCGTTGGCGCCACAAGACCCGTCAGCCCAGGATCGGCGGGTGGCAGGGCAAGCAAGTGCTATGGAAAGAGAAACGCGTATAGAATTAAGGAAGGAACAGCAAGGCGAAACACCGGAAGGAGAGATACAACCCGCGAACAGCACACAAGGACCGAATACACCTGAATCGGTGCCGCCCGGCAGTTTGATTAACCTGCTCGCCTAAAGAGATTCAGGGTTGACATTTCTCGAGCGGTTGTTTGTGTGAACTACAATTTACATCTCACCAATCTGTACTTCTAAGTCCATTTGTGCCCCGAAGCACTCGATTTTAGCGCCAAGGTCTCGAATCAGTTGGCGAGTATGTTCAACCTTTGCATCCGCATCTTCATCAGTTTCCAGTGGATCATAATGGGTCAGAGCGAGCCGTTTGACACCTGCCTTGACGGCAATATCTACTGCATACTCCGGATGTGAATGCCCCCACCCCTGCTTTTCAGCTTTGTACGTTTCATAGGTATAAGCCGTATCAAAGATAAAGAGATCTGCCCCCGCCGCGAATTTCACCAGTTTATTGTCCAACCGCTCGATGAACTCATCCATTTCTAAGTCAGCAACGGATATTTTTTGACCATCGATTTTGTACGCCTCTTCAGCCATCGAGAGAAAGTGATGATACGGTTCGTGGTCGCCGGTGAAAACAAGCACATTTCCATCGTGCTCAATGCGATACCCCAATGCCATGCCGGGATGATTCATAAACATTGACTGAATCTGAACATCACCGATCTCAAAATGCTCCTCTGAAATCCGTGTGTATTCCATGGTTGCAGCCATTTGGCCGAGTGACACAGGGAAATACTCGTATTCCATTTGTCCAGCGAGGATTTCTTCGAGCTTTTTGTTCGCGTTACCACACCCGTAAAGATGAAAGGAGTTGTTTGGGATAAACGCCGGCATAAAAAAAGGGAATCCCTGAATGTGATCCCAATGGGTATGGGTCATAAGCAGGTGCGCACGGATGGGCTGTCCCTTCGCTTCCTTTAGGAGTTCCACGCCTAAACGGCGAATCCCTGAACCCGCGTCTATGATAATTAATTCTCCACCGGCGCGAATTTCCAGGCAAGTGGTTTCGCCGCCATAACGGACTGTCTCGCAGCCGGGGGTTGGAATGGAACCCCGAACGCCCCAAAACCGAACTTTCATCAATCCATCACCTTTTCTTTAGACTGCGGTCAAAAACCTCGACTTACTTCCGGACGGCGACACCTTGACAACGGTTTTTCGACTGCATTTGGGACACCATCCAACAAAAGCCTTCCCTGCTTTGTTGAGGTAAATTCGGTTATAGACATTACAACATTTAAAATGGACACCAAGGAAAGATCTTTCTTTCTTTTCCATTGCGTCCGATCTCTCTTCCGTTAAATATCCACAAATTCAACATCAACCGGATCGGGAATCACGCCGGCTTTGTATCCCCGATCGAGCAATTCTCGGACGCCCGCCCTGCCCTTTTCTCCATAATCCAGCGTATAGTCGTTCACATACATGCCAACGAATCGATCCGCAAGTTCCGTTTCCATATCGCGCGCATAAGTCATCGCATATTCTAATCCCCTCTTCCGGTGATCAAGGGAATACTGAATGCTCTGCTTGAGGAGGGTTGTAATGTCGCGGATGTTCTCTTGCCCAAGGTCGCGGCGGATTACATTTGCTCCAAGCGGAAGCGGCAATCCGGTTTCTTCGTGCCACCACTCTCCGAGATCGACAACTTTGTGCAATCCTGCGCGAGCGTAGGTCAACTGCCCTTCATGGATAATCAATCCTGCGTCTGCCCGGCCTTGCTCCACGTGAGCCAAAATCTGATCGAAGCGAACAACTTCCGGGTTAAAATCGGGCTGAAAGAGACGCAACGTCAGGTAAGCCGTTGTCATCTTACCAGGGATGGCGATGTTTTTGCCGGCGAGTGCTTCTTGGGATATCGGTTCTCTTGAGACGACGAGCGGACCGTATTTGTCACCGATGCTTGCACCACACGGCATCAGGACGTAGTGATTAGCGACATAAGCGTAAGCGTGAACGGAGATCGCTGTAACCTCCAATTCCGCATTGAGCGCGCGGCGATTTAAGCTCTCGATATCTTCGATGACGTGGACGATTTCAATGCCGTTGGTTGGAATGAGCCCTTTGGCAAGGGCGTAGAACATAAAGGCATCATCGGAATCAGGACTGTGG
>JAPUIP010000790.1 GCA_027296925.1 Candidatus Poribacteria bacterium
ATTCATTTTAATCTGCTGAATCGCAGAATCAAGCGTCTCCGGGTTCAGGGTCTGCTTCTCAAGTTCTTCATGACTCAGTTTCATTGGATCTCCTGTCTGGAACGCTAACTTATATGGACTGAACACTGAATTTGTTGAATTAACACACCGAGAAATAAGGTCAAGTCGAATTTGTATATCACCACCAACGGCGGTTTCATCGTTGATGATAACGCTCCCTCACGTTTTCGACAACCGCTCAACAAATGCCCCGTGTTTGGCCGTTTGTAGCCCCTTCTGCAATTCCGACAAGACCGTTGCCAGATCGCCCTCCAAAAGCGCATCAATTGCCAATCGCAAGCCGGGGAAGACTTCGCTTTCTATCACCCCATTCGCGTCAGGCGCCAGCGGCACGTACTCCCCTTCGACAAGTTGAAGCCAATCGAGTCGTTTATCCTCGGTCTGCCACACGATGTACTCCTGCACACCGTTTCGTTGGTAAGCCCCTAGCTTGTCCTGCAGGTCATAATCTGCGTTTGTACCGGCAATCTCGACAATCAATTCCGGCGTACCTTCGATATAACCCGTATTACTGAGCCGGGAGTTGCCACCTTTTTCAGGCTCAAGCCGTAACAACGCATCGGGCTGCGGTTCGTTGTTCGGATCAAGGTGGACGGTGGCATTATCACCGAGATCGACACCCGGTGTTACCGCCCGGTAAGTGGCAAGCCACCCCATAATGTCAGCATGGGGCCTACCATGAATATCCATTTGCACCGGTGATGGCATATAAACAACTCCTTCGATGAGTTCCGCTTTCTTGATATGCGGCATGGCTTCGTAGCGCCGCTCAAACTCGCTCCGCGCCAGCCGCTCCCCATGTTTAAGCGGTTGTATCGACTTTTCCGTTTTTTCGACATCAACCGTCGGTTGGGCGCGCACTTCCGGAGTCTGATCTTCTACTATTTTCTCGGGAGTCATAATGCAATTTCCTCCAATCGGATTTCCGAATCCATCGACTTTTGCCATCCCTCCGTCAGTACCAGGTGCCGCCGTGATTCCTTATTTCTTCCAATAGTGCACTCCATTCGCCTCTAATAGCGACAGATGCCACGTGCGTGCCGGACGCTGTGTTGTGCCAATCACCGCTGCAAACTCGATTCTAAGAAAGATGTTATTAAGAAAAGGCCGGGGCAGTCCTCGCTCTGAAATTCGCAATCCCGGCAAATTGGGTTGCGTGCCCGCTGGCTGGAGGTCCATCAGTCAGGTAAGCCTGATCGAGTAGAACGCCTTTCGACTGATGAACCTAACACGGGGTTGGCTTCGTATTATATCAGATTTAGCCAATCTTGTCATCTGAAAGATTCTATTGACAAATGCGCGAATTTCTGCGACACTATAGAGCGAAAGGCGAGCGAAAACCTGTAAATCTAACGCAGAAGAGGAGCCTTGATGACCATGACATCTCGTAGCGATAAGCCTGCATACGAAATTGTAGAAGGGTGGGGGCCACTGCCAGAAGGATGGGAATTCAAGCAGGTGGCTGGCGTTGCCGTTGATTCTCAAGATCGAATTTACGTCTACAATCGTGGCGAACACCCCGTGATTGTCTTTGACACCGACGGCAATGTGTTACACACGTGGGGCGAGGGATTCCTGAAGCATGCCCACGGTATTTTCATCGATGCCGCGGATACAGTATACCTTGTGGACCGATTTTTGCACGCCGTATTGAAATATTCCCCAGAGGGCGAACTCCTCATGACGATTGGGACGCTGGACCAACCTGGCGAAAACGGCGATCCATTTAATCACCCAACCGATGTTGCGCTCTCATCATCTGGCGAAATTTATGTCTCCGATGGCTACGGAAATGCACGACTGCACAAGTTCTCCGCTGAAGGCGAGCATCTCCTCTCTTGGGGTGTGGCTGGGGATAGTATCGGCGAATTTAACCTGCCTCACAGCGTCTGGGTGGATGACGCCGATCGTGTTTATGTTGCCGATCGCGAGAATCATCGCATACAGATCTTCAATCCTGAAGGGACGTTTATCGACCAGTGGACAGGTTTCCGCCAGCCAACCGATCTTTTCCTTGACAGCGCCGGGCGATTCTATGTCGCAGAGCTACAGCATCGGGTCAGCATCCTGAACCACGATGGAGAGATTCTGGCGCGGATGGGAGGCGATGAGAGCCGTGCTCCTGGACAATTTGTCGCTCCCCACGCCGTCTGGACAGACTCTAAAGGTGACCTTTATGTCGGCGAGGTCCTAGAAGGACAGCGTATACAGAAGTTTGTGCGCACAGGCTAGCGCAGGTATGGCAAGGGCACAGACCTTCATCCGCAAACCGATGGGACTTGTCCTTGATGTGTCTCCTAAAGGATCTGATAAAATTGTGAGTTGGCAGCCAACGATGAGAGATCGTTCCGGGACAGAGAGGCGTGTGAACCTGCAAACCGTTTTCGACCAAGTTAAGGAGAAATACATCGTCATCATCGGTGATGTCATTTTGGATCAGTATATCTGGGGAGATGTCAATCGTATTTCACCGGAAGCGCCGGTGCCCGTACTTGAAGTAACCTCCGAAACGACTCGCTTCGGAGGGGCGGCGAATGTTGCGCATAACATTGCCAGTCTGGGGGGAAAAGTTGATCTGATTGGCGTTGTTGGTGACGATAGCAACGGCGTTACGCTGACTCGCTTGCTTCAAGCCGCAGGCATTCATACAGCAGGAATTTGCATTGATAAGAACCGTCCCACGAGTACCAAAACCCGCGTGATTGCCCTTCATCAACAACTGGTACGCATCGATCGAGAATCGAAGATGCCCGTTGATGCTTCCTTACAGGGGCAATTACTGAAAGCCGCTATGGATCGAATTCCACAGGCAGATGCCATCATTTTTGAAGACTATGATAAAGGCGTCGTGAGTGGTGAACTCATTCAAGGGGTTCTCCGTCAGGCCCGCGAATCTCACACACCTGTGGTTGTTGATCCGAAGGTTGAAAATTTCTGGAATTACAAAGGAGTAACGGCAATTACGCCAAACCACAAGGAGGCGGGCGCGGCGCTGAACCGGCAGATCACGGATGAGGTCAGCTTGATTGAGGTCGGCCAGGAGATCTTAGACCGACTCGATCTCGAGGGCTTATTGATCACTCGTGGTGAACAGGGCATGTCTTTATTTCGGAGGGATGGAGAACAACAGCAGTTTTGTGTTGATCACATCCCCACGCAACCCCGAGAGGTCTTCGATGTGACCGGCGCTGGCGACACGGTTGTCGCTGTCTTTGCGCTCGCTCTGGCTGCACACGCAGATATGCTCGATGCGGCACGGCTTGCGAATTTCGCCGGCGGCATCGTTGTCAGAGAAATTGGCTGTGTCGCTGTAACGCCGGAGGAACTCTCCCAGGTAATTCGCTTGGAGGCGCGCGATGAAGACCATCTTCCTTGATCGCGATGGCGTGATCAATCGGAATCGAGAGAACGATTACGTCAAGAGTTGGTGCGAGTTTGAATTCCTTCCCAATGCCCTGAAGGCAATTCAGCAGCTTACCGTCGCGGACTATCAACTGATTGTCGTTACCAATCAGGCCTGTGTCAACAAGGGCGTCATTTCTTCAGAAACCCTTGATGAGATCCATGAGCGCATGGTCATGGAGATTGAGACTGCCGGTGGGCAGATTTGCGCCATTTACCACTGTCCCCATCAGGATAATGACGGATGTGACTGCCGAAAGCCGAAGCCGGGGATGCTCATCCAGGCAGCTTATGAACACGTAATCGATTTGTCACGCGCTTATCTAATTGGAGATTCTTTGAGAGATATTGCCGCAGGCCAACAGGTTGGATGTCAGACTTTCCTCGTGGGAACCGGACATTCCTCTTTTTGTGGAAGCGTCCAGCCGGACAAGGTTTTCACGGATCTGTCTGCTGCTAGCTTGTGGATTCTTGATAGCAACTGATTCAACTCAATAGATTCCTAATTTTACGTTTTTCTCGATTAACCTTCTACCGACACATAACAATTACTGATAAACCCAAAATCATAAAGAGTAAATAAAATGATCAAAAAAAAGATCGCAGATCGAACAGCCCATGCCGGCGTTATTGGACTTGGATACGTCGGCCTGCCATTAGCCCTAACCATTGCCAAGTCCGGCTTTTCTGTGACCGGCATCGATGTGAATCAACGAAAAGTTGAACACATCCAACAAGGAATTTCTGATGTCGCCGATGTTCCGTCGGAAGATCTCGGGACTTTCGTCCAGCGGGGCCAGATCCAAGCTACGACAGACTATCACATCTTGAGTGAATTGGATACGGTCAATATTTGCGTCCCAACACCGTTGCGCAAGAGCAAAGATCCGGATATGAGTTTTATTATCTCCGCGGTAGACGCCATTGCACAATACCTCCGCCAAGATCAGTTGATTATTCTGGAAAGTACAACGTACCCCGGCACCACAGAAGAGATTGTGCTCCCCAAACTTGAAGAAAGGGGATTGCAGGTCGGTAAAGATTTCTTCCTCGCCTTTTCTCCCGAACGGATCGATCCGGGGAATCAGACCTACTCCACTGTAAATACACCGAAAATTGTTGGGGGAGTCACGCCAGCTTGCACGGAGGTCGCTCAACTCTTCTATGAGCAATTCATTCACGAAGTACAGACGGTTTCTTCACCAAGAACCGCGGAAATGGTCAAGCTGTTGGAAAATACCTTCCGGAGTGTCAATATCGGCCTCGTTAATGAGATGGCTCTGATGTGTGATCGGATGAAACTCGATGTGTGGGAAATTGTTGATGCCGCGGCCACAAAGCCATTTGGGTTCATGCCGTTTTACCCTGGGCCAGGGCTTGGTGGACATTGCATTCCCGTAGACCCACATTACCTATCGTGGAAGGCAAAGACTTATGAGTTTTATGCGCGGTTCATTGAGCTTGCGAGCGAGATTAACGGATCGATGCCCGAATACGTATTAGACAAGATTACCGATGCACTCAACCGCCACCGTAAGGCTATCAACGGATCGAAGATTTTGATGATGGGCGTTGCCTATAAGCGGGATGTGGGAGATGTCCGCGAGTCACCGGCGATCGATGTCATCCGCATGGTTGCTCAACGAGGCGGGGAAATCTTCTACCACGACCCCTATGTACCGGAATTGGAGGTTGAGGAACTCGGCTTGATAGATGGAAGCCCTGCCCGCTATGCCTGCCAGGAGTTGACAGAAGCGCTCGTCAACAACGTCGATTGCGTAGCGATTATGACAGATCACACCGGTATCGATTACAGTTGGCTTGTCGATCATGCGGCTGTGGTCGTGGACACCCGGAATGCAACAAAATCTGTCACAACGAGCCGGAGCAAGATTATTAAAATTTAAGTTGAAAATCCCGATTGAGTTCGGGGGCGAAAGTTCGGGAGATTTACAATGATTCAAGATTGTCCCACATTCAAGACATGCATTGCTAAACATCAACTGACTTGGATTATTGTTGACTGCTTGAGCAAACAAGAGCTTTTCACACTGGCACACCGGTGCAATATTCTTCATGATGTCAAACCGATGTCCACTGTCCCGAAGGAGTGGCTTGCCAATGATTTGGCAGCATATTTTTTAAGTGAACCGCCGGCGGAGAAAACGGTGAGTCAGTGCCTCGGACAAAAGGCAGAGCAAGCTACCCGTCGCATCCAATATATGAGTGTCGAGGAGATTAAGGGCTTTTTAAAAGACGCCGAACAGCTTCGAGAAGATGGGGAGTTTGGCGAGATTCTATGGGCACTTTTGGTGGATTTCCGCGAAGATGTCCAACAGCATGGCTACAAGTTGCTCGCTGAACATGAGCAATTTCTTGCGCACGCTGCTTCCCCAGTTGATTCCAGCTTCAGCGTTTCAGCATCAGATGATGCACAGGCTCCGCAGCCGCTAGAGGCTGAGATGGCAACCCCAAACTTCCCGCTGGAGCACGGCAGTGATGAGGACGCCCCATCTGAATTTGTCGACACTCCCACTTCCGCATCTTCCAACCCGACGCTACACCTACACAACGCGCTCAAACAGAGTGAGCAGCAGGTCGCACAACTTCAGCAAACAATCTCTGAACTTCGGGATGAACGCGCTGTTTCACAAAACGAAAATGATAAGCTCAAACAAAAAATCGAGCAGTTAGCTGAAGAAAATCAGAATTTAAAAGATACGGAGCGTTTGTATCGGGAAGAGGTATTACATAGCCATGAACTCAAGCGCGAGAATGAAATCCTCAAAAAGGACCTTGAAAAACTATCCGATCAACTCGGTGAATTTCACGAACTTCACTCAGAAAAGGACAAGTTCGCAACCGAGCTAAAATCCATTGAAGACACGGCTGCTCGCGGGCAGCAAGCGCTTGAGCGGATGCGACTCGATTTCCATTCTCAATTTGCCTATTTACAGCGAATCAACGAGGAGCATAAAACCGCACTGACGCGAGCGAAGACCCAAATGACCGCCCTCGCTGGCCCCCGAAACCCTGGAAGTGGGAACCGTGCTCTAGTGGGACAGCCACGGGTTGGGGTCTTTGTTGATGTTCAGAATATGTTCTATGCGGCGAAGGACCGCTATGCGGGCCGCCTGGATTACATCAAGCTCTTAGATCTCATTGTCGGTCCCCGGAACCTTGTCATCGCATTCGCCTATGTTGTCCAAATCCCTGAAATTAACCAGTCTGGGTTTTTGTCCCTTCTTGAACACAACGGATATACGATTAAAAGCAAGGATCTGCGGATGCGTGGGGATGGGTCAGCGAAGGGGGATTGGGATGTGGGCATTGCGATCGATGTCGTGTCGATGATCGATGCATTGGATGTCGTGATCCTCGCCAGTGGAGACGGGGACTTCTGTGCGCTTGCTGAACTGATTAAGCGGCAGGGCAAACGCATTGAGGTGGTCGCGTTTGAACATAATACATCGCTCGATCTGCAGCGGATTGTCGATCAGTTCTTTCCAATCGGTGATGAGCTGTTGATCTAGATTTCAGGCGTGATATGTCAAGCGTATTGGGCGAGGACATCTCGCGCTGGCGGCTGTAGGTTTAGTTTGGTATGTCCAACTCAGAACCGTCTGTAAATTCAAATTTTCACGAACACGAACTGCGTGACACTTCGCTCGATTCAGGCAGAGATGAGGCGTCCGGCGTCTCGACCCCGGAGTCCAACCTCCCGAAATCCAAGGAGGTAAAGGATCAGTATGCGCTTGGCATTTATTATTTGCAGGAACGTCAATATTCCTGGGCAATCAATGCCTACAAGCGTGCGCTTGAGTTAGAGCCAGATTGTGCGGCGGTTCACCATAGTCTCGGTTTGGCTTACTATAAAGAGGGAGATTTTGAGCCCGCCAGAGACGCACTCCAAAAAGCAATCACGCTGAACCCACAGAATGCAAACTACCATTATGTCTTGGGGCAACTGCTGGAGGATGATGGCGCGTGGGAAGATGCGATCTCCGAATTTACTGGCGCGATTGAGTTGGATCCAGCATACATCGAAGCGTGGTACAATCGCGGTTTGCTTTACGATAGATTGGGAGCGCTTGAGAAAGCACGCGATGATTTCAAGCAAGTCATTGCACAGATGCCGACTTTTCACGCCGCACGCCATAATCTCGGTATCCTGTACATTAAGCAACGCCAGTGGGAAGAAGCGAAGCAGGTTTTTGAAGAAACCCTTGAGATTGATCCGCAGGACGCGGATGCCCATTATCACCTCGCCGACATCTACTTAAACCGATACGGTGATGTCGATCGCGCCATCCATAGTCTACAATACGCTATTAAGTGCGATCCGGATCACTTGGACGCTCGTTTTGAACTGGGGCTCCTTTACGCTAAAAGCCGATACGCCCAACCGGAGCGTCGCCAAAACGCCATAGATCAGTTTATAGAACTGATTAAGCGCAATAACGATTTGCAGACATTTCAGTCGCTCGATCGCCTGTTTTTTATCCTTGGGAGTCTGTACGACGACGAGCCGAACGATGCGGATCTGGCCATCTATGCGTATCGGGCTGGCTTGGAACATTCCTCCTCCGCGCAGGCGCGAAATAATCTTGGACTCCTCTACCTCCAAAAAGATCTAATCGATCTGGCGGCCGAAGAATTTAAGCAAGCCATCCAACTTGAGCCCGACTATGAAACCCCTTATTATAACCTGGCGAAACTTTACTTCTATGAGCGGGATGAAGAGATCCTGAAAGATCTGCAGCGATGGT
>JAPUIP010000791.1 GCA_027296925.1 Candidatus Poribacteria bacterium
TGACCAACGAATGGTAAGCCCACACAATTTGGGCCAGGTGGCTATCGTGGCGTTTTGCGCTTGATATTGTCCATACCGGTTGATATAATTGGAAGATGTAAAAATGCCAAGCAAAAACGTGATTATCCGTAGTGAGCCCACGAATTGGTCATCACAGACTCTGAAACAGTCATACGAATAAAAGAAAAACATAAGGAGTGAACGATCATGGCAGTTATCACCGTTTCTCGAGAATATGGAAGTTGCGGTGAAGAAATCGCCAAACAGGTCGCCAAGGCACTGGACTATAGCTACTTTGACAAAGAGATTCTCACTGATGTCGCCCGTGCCGCCGGTACGACGGAAGAGCGAGTGAGCCGGTATGACGAAAAGGGGGAACGTGGATTCCGCGTTTTTCTGAGAAAAATCTTTGTACCGGAGTTTGCAAGCGTTGCCGATTTTCCGTATTATGACGTACCGGGCGTCCCCTTGCAATGGTTATCTGACACATCAGAAGAAGAGGGGGCCCTTCAACAGCAGCTAGCTCCAGATGCCAATGAAGTCGCGGCGTTTTTTCGCCAAGTGATTGAGAAACTGTGGCAACTTGGCAATGTGGTCATCGTTGGACGCGGCGGACAGAAAATTCTTGCGGGCAAATCGAAGACCCTCCATGTCCGTTTTGTCGGTCTGGTTAAGGACCGCAGCAAAACCGTTATGACGGAAGAAGGCATCGCGTTTCCCGACGCCTTAAAACAGATTGAACGCATCGACAAGCAACGGCTCAACTATTTCAAACACTACTTCGAGGCGGATTGGGCAGATCCAACACTCTATCATATGGTGCTCAATACCAGCTTCATGAGCATTGCGCAGGCCGTACAGACTATCATCGCCGCCGTCCGTCATCAAGAAGAGGAATAACTATTCCGGTCACGTCTCATAAGCGGAGATCAAAAAAATCAGCACTGACCAAAAATAGGCTTGATAAGGGAGTGTCACCATGACCGATGAAGAAAGATTTGTGTTCGACCTCCAGGGATATTTGATCATTAAAAACGTGCTAACACCCGATGAAATTGCTGAAAATGAATGAGATTGCGAATCGCGTTTTCGCGCCTGAGGCGGGTGAAGACATCAGCGATCGCCACACATTTGGAATCGTCCATTGGGGTGAACCGTTCAAAAAGCTGATAGACCACCCCAAGGTTGTCCCTTACCTCGTCGAGTTAATGGGTCCCAAATTCCGGCTCGATCACGATTACTGCATCTTCATGAATGAGGGCGACACGGCCGGCGGCCTACACGGCGGTAATGGCATCGCCGGCGATCACTGGTACAAATACCGGGACGGGGTGATGCGTAACGGTTTGAGTGTCGTCACGTACTTTTTAACCGATGCCGCCGAAGGCGATGGTGGGTTTGGATGCGTTCCAGCCAGCCATAAAAGCAACTTTCTTTCCTGCCTCCCGCCGGATGTGCGACGTTTTGAGCGTCCGACACACTATGTCGTCCAACCGGCGGTCGAGGCGGGGGATGCACTTTTCTTCACGGAGGCACTCGTTCACGGGACGGTGCCGTGGCGTGCCAAGCACGAGCGACGGGCCTTGCTCTACAAATATAGCCCCGGACACTCGGCGTGGATGGGAAGCTACTACGATCTCAGCAAATTTGGCGAACTGACCGACCAACAGAAGCGCATTCTGATGCCACCCTCTATCGGTCGGCGTCCGGATGTGGTTCAGGAAGAATAAACGCGGAGCAGGGGACGTTCTTCTCGAACGCTATTCGTTGCATCTCTGTCCAACGGGGGGCGGTGTAGAGCAAGTCGCAGTCGCTTGCTCTTCAAAGGCTGGATGGTCTTTCTAGCGTTCTATTTTGTCATGAGTCATCGGCGGATTCCCGCGTTCATGATTCAGGTCCATAGCCAACATCAGCCCTGCTCAGCGTCAACGCAAAGCTCGGCAGCGCGCTGGACCCGGCGCATGACATCGATATTCGCCCGAGGAGTGCCTCCCGTGTGGATGGTATCAAAGAACCCGTGTAGGCTTTCGCGCATGCCCACAAATCCATGAGCCGGCATTGATGCGGGCGTGTGTTCAAGCTGCCAATCGCCCGCTTCACCGCGCCATCGCCACTTACCCGTCTCTAAATCCGCAGCCAACTCGCCCTCACGACAGGCAACGGTCAACTCGATGGCCGTGCCTTGCGGCACCACCAGATTGAATTCAAATTGACCGATTCCCCCACCGGCATAAACCAGCGACGCCCATCCGCCATCCATCAGTGTGCCGTTGCTGTGATGACCTCCCACAACTGACGCCTGAATGGCCTCTGCTTCAAAGATGCAATCGAGGACATCGAGATACCAACAGCCGAGCCAAAGAAAGAAACTCTGGCCCTGAACTTTGTCATACCATGAACCGCCTGCGTATCCCCAGTTGCACCACAGACGGATTTTCGCCATCAGCGGTTCACCCAGCCTGCCCGATCGGATACATTGCAATATGCTGTCCATCACCGGCAGGTATCGGAGTTCCAAATCGGCTTGTACCACGCATCCAGAGGTCGCCAGCGTATCGAGCACGCGCACGGCTGTTGCCGGAGTCTCGGCGACCGGCGGTTCAAAAAACAGATGATTTTTCGATCTTGCTGCCGCCTGAAGCGCCGCCCCGTGTAGGGAATTCGGCAGTGCAATCAGTACCGCATCGAGGGTTTGGTTGCTCAACAGATCGTGATAGTCGTCGAACGTCTTCACTCCCGCCCCGAATGTCTGCTGTGCGAGTTGTCTTGTGGCGTGACTCCGCGCTGACACAGCCACAACCTGAACCTGTGGCATCTCTGCCAGCAACGGCACATAAGCCTGTTGGGGCCACTGCCCAAAACCGATAATTCCAATGTTTGTCATGTCGATATGTACCTTCAAAATAGGCTGCCGGACGAAGCGAAAGCGCGCCAGTGCTCACCCTCTACTTCAACCCCAATTCGACCCACTTGGATACCAACCGCTGGATGCGTGGGCTGTCACTGTGGAGGAAAGCGTCTGAGAATACACGCCCAGGCTGACTGTATTGTACCTGTTTCATCAAATTCAGGACGCCATGGTAGTCCTCCTCCAGCATCGCAGTGTGTTCTGGGTGTGTCGGTTTGGGAGCGAAATTTGCCGCCAGGTGGCGCCTGCCGGACCTTCCACCGAAGGAGGCATGCCAGAGGTTCATGTTTAAGAAAAAAACGTCCCCGGGCTGTGATTCGAGGGGAATGCATGGCACCTCCGGCCCGGCGACGTCAATCTTCGGAGTGGCGGAGGCATCTGCTCCTTCGCGGTCAGTCAAGTTTTTGAGGTCTTCGTGCAAGGGTGATCGATGTGAACCGGGAATCACGCGCAAACAGCCGGTGTCTTTCGTGAGCGCATCCAAATACAATGAAACCTTTATAAATGGATGGTCCTGGGTGCTGCCGCCATCCGGATGCCATTTTGTATCGCCAAGGTAGAGGTTTCCCTCGGAGCAAAGCCAGATGCAACCATGCCCCAACAGTTGTTCGACGGTTTCGTAAATGCGGTCGTCCTCCACGAGTCCCATTAGCAAGGGATGCCGCTCGACAATGCCGTAGACCGACTGTAGCCTGTGATAGCGCAACCGCAGCTTTTCATCGAGAAAGGGGCGTCCTTGCCGGTCTTCCTCAAGCAGTTGGTCAAACACCCGGCCAATCGACGCCATCTCGTCCGGACGGAATGCCTGTCGTAGCACCAAAAATCCAAATGTCTCAAAGTAAGCGACCTGTTCTGCAGTCCCAAGTGATTTAATCGGCATGATTTACATCTCCCTTCGTGCCTTTGCATGGTCCATGGTCTTCCAGCAGCAACATGAGTTGTGCCCATAATCAGCGCAGTCTTGTCATTGCGTTTGTGCATGTCCTCCTGGGGTAAACAGCGACGCCATCCATCCGTCGAAATGGAGTTATTTAGCGGGATGCTGGAGCGTGTCTGACTGGTTACCGACCTGTCCTGCGAAACTTGCGACAAGATTATATTGGCTCTCTAAAAAGCTGTCAAGCCAAAACTCGTGAAGACAGGGCTGTTTAATTTCTGATTTGGGTGTGAGGTGCAGGGTGAAGAAGGCGTTCCGGTTTTGCCATGGAGGGGCGACGTTTTTTCTTGTCTTTTCAGCAGACGACGCGGTATAGTTTGTTGCAGGCGCTCAACGGAGAGAAGCATTCCGTCCTTCTGTCCTGCAAGAATGCCCAATATCATTATGTAATACGGAGGATGAAATTCGAATGACTGAAAACGAGAAATTTCTGTTTGACCTGTGGGGATACCTGGTGATAGAAGACGTCCTCACCCCAGACGAGGTCGCTGCAGCGAATGCAGCCATTGATCGCCATGCCCATCTCATCGCCAATCGTCAACCCGGTCTATCACACGGTTCTGAAGAATTGGAGGGCAAGACTGGCCGCGGGGAATTTAGGCAAAATCCACTGAGCTTTGAGCGCCCCTGGTGCGAACCGTTTCGACGGATGCTGGCCCATCCGAAAACCATTGACATCTTCAATGAAATTCTCGGGCCTGGCTTCCGGCTGGACCACGGTCCCGGCCTCATTCAGATGCTCAAGGGAACGGAGGGGCACTGGCTTCACGGTGGGATGACTTTTGATCCGAGTCAGTATCACCGATTTGCGCATGGACAGATGCAGTGCGGACTTTGCGTTGCTGCCTGGCAGTTGACGGAGGTTCGTCCAGGCGACGGCGGATTTGCGTGTGTGCCGGGCAGCCACAAATCAAACTATCGCGTTCCGCAGCAGGTCTTGTCTACGGAGGATGATCTGGGCTGTGTTCGGCAGATTGTGGCGGGGCCGGGCGCTGTTGTCATCTTTAACGAGGCATTGGTGCATGGCACCCTTCCCTGGCAGCCAACCGACCGCGAACGCCGCTCGATCTTGTTCAAATGTTCCCCGGGATTTTTGTCGTGGGGGTCGCCACACGCCGCTTGTCCGATTGCGGATGCGACACCAGAGGAGTTGGCGCTTTACGAGCCGCCGCACCGCACGGGACGGACAACGCTGGGAGACGGCGAGGGCACATGAGAAACGCGGGAAGTCGAGCAATAGATCTCGCGTCCCGAAGAAATCCTCCAAAAGCTCCGGGTATCATTTGCCATACGGCTGAGGCCGCTCAAAACAGAATCCCATCCAAGATCGACAACGCGGCATGCTTATCAGGTTGCGTCGAACCGGTCATCAGTGTATGCGTCGGGCGAACGCAAGCGGGGCAGCCATCTTCACAATCGCATTCGGAGATAAGCTTGAAAGCGTGCAGCATCATCTCGTCAAGTAGGTCATAGCCTTTATCCGCATAGCCCAAGCCGCCGGGGTGGGCATCGTAGAGGAAGATTGCCGGTTCGTCCAGATCGGCGGGTTGTACCTTGCCACGGATGCCCTGCTGTTCTGCCATGACGCGCAATGGCAAAATGGATTCAAGTACATTTTTGATGCCTTCGAGCCCATCGTCATAGTTTAAACCGCGTTGCTGCTCAACCGCATCAACAACGCTGGCAGGCGGTGTCAACCAGAGGGCAACGGTGTCCAACTCCTGTTCAGGCATATCCAGAAACTGTGTCCCCAAATTCTCCAACGTATAAAATCGGATGCGGGCAAATCCAACCATCCTGTGCGTTACCCGGACCCTTCCGATCTGGATGTCTACCCGCTGCCACACTTTACCGGCTTGCTTCTCCGTGATCGAGATCTCCTCCGAGAACCAGGGTTGAGTGTAGTAATCCGCACTGACCGATTCCACATACGCCACCTTTTTCTCCATATCCAACTGCTTGACCAGGTAGGTTTCGGCTTCGTGCAGATAGATCGCCTCCGGATAAACCATCGCCAGTCCGTTGACGGCATTCACACTGCCGAGGAGGCGACCACCGGGGAGTTCCTGAATCCGGTAGGAATCGTTCGTGATTGCCCGCAGGTTGACATCGCTTGCAGGATACTTCTCACTCGCCCAGTAATAGCGTTCTCCAACGCGTGTCATGTCGCCCGCCTCACATAATTCTTTCAACAGCAAAGGGGTCAGCCGACCGAAGAATTCGGTGTCCGCCGCCTCCATCGGTAACTCATGGACGGCGCAAAGGAAGTGCTTGATGCGGATATGGAAATTCTCCGGTGCGATCACAGCGCTCTCCGGGGATTGATCAAACAGATACTCCGGGTGGCGCATCAGATACTGTTCGATCGGATCATCGTGAGCAATCAACACGATCATCGCCGGATCAGTGCCTCGTCCAGCGCGTCCCGCTTGCTGCCATAAACTGGCAATCGTCCCCGGAAATCCGACGATTAAGCACGCATCTAATCCCCCCACATCAATCCCCAACTCCAATGCGCTGGTTGCCGTTACGCCGAGCAACTTCCCCGAAAACAGCAATCTCTCGATCTCCCGTCGATCTTCGGGGAGGTAACCGCCGCGATACGCACGGACAGCTTGGGCGTAAGCCGGATCGATTTCACGCAACAGGTCGCGGACATACCGATAAATTAGCTCTGCCGTTACGCGGGCACGGGTAAATGTAATGGTCTGACACCCCGCCAGAATCAGGTGCGCCATCAACATCTGCGCCTCCATATTCGCGCTGCGACGCGAGCGGTTGGCGCGATCAACATAAGGCGGATTCCACAACACAAAATATCGCTCGCCACGTGGCGAACCATCGTTCTGGATCAGATCCGCGTCTTGATTAATCAGATTCGTCGCCAACTCCAACGGATTTGCAATCGTGGCGGAACAGCAGATAAACTGCGGACGTCCACCGTAATAATCGCAGATGCGAAGCAACCGACGCATCACGTTAGCGACATGCGATCCAAAGACGCCGCGATAGGCGTGCATCTCGTCGATTACAACAAAACGAAGGTTAGCAAAAAATCGGCTCCAACGCGAGTGATGGGGTAGGATGCCGATGTTCAGCATATCCGGATTCGTGACAAGCAGATTGGCTTCCTCTCGAATCCGGCGACGCTGGTATTGTGGCGTATCGCCATCGTAAGTGTGCACACGCAGAGCAGATTCCAGGTCGGGGTGCGCCTCCGCAAGATTGACAAGCACACGGATCTGATCCTGGGCCAGTGCTTTTGTCGGGAAGAGATACAATGCACAGGCGGAAGGGGATTCCAGGAGGCATTCCAAAACAGGAAGGTTGTAGCAGAGCGTCTTTCCGCTGGCCGTCCCTGTTTCGATGACGATATTTTTCCTCGACCGAATCCGCTCGATCGATTCGGCTTGGTGCGTGTAGAGCCCATCCACGCCGATGTGTTCAAGTGCAAACCGCAGCGGAAATGGCAGGGCTTGGGACAGATCGGCATACTGCGCCTCACGCGCCTCGATTTTGTGAATGTGGACAATCTGATCCTGATACTGGGGTGAGTTGCAAATCGACTCAAGAAGGGCTAAAACATCCATAATGTTTGTTTGACAAAATCCGACGCCAGTTGGGGTGGTCCTCAGTCCAACCAACTTCTCACTGCTCACGCAAGGAATGCGTGAAATGTGATTTGCTGATTCGATGAACAGGGGTGTTCAAAAAATGAACGATATGAAAGTACAGAGTCAGCGAAAATGATTAGAAACTTGCGCATAGACACGGTTCGCAACTTGATCATGTTTGGCACAAAAGTTGCCTTTGTGTATCCTCATTCGCAATATGATACAGGAGCTACATGGTAGCATACAAGGCTAAATGTGATCAATGAGGAGATGCAGTCCATGAGCAGTCGATTTCAGTTTTTATGGGTGTGTCTGAGCGTTATGGCGATCAACATAAATATCGCATATTCCCAAAACCCCGGTACAGATGAATCTCCTATTCAGTTAGAAGAGATTGCCGTGACGGCGACCCGTGTCGAGAAGGACACCTTCCGGACGCCGAATGCCATTTCGGTTGTTAGCCGACCGCAGATCGAACGGATGAATGCTGACGTCACGCCGAGGATTTTAAGCGAAAGCGCGGGTGTGTTTTCGCAACAGACAACGGTCGGACAGGGCTCACCCATTCTCCGCGGACTCACCGGTTATCAAACCTTCATTCAAGTGGATGGAGTACGCCTCAACAACTCCACCTTCCGTTCTGGCCCCAATCAATACCTTGCGACGATTTCCCCGGATGGTTTGGACCGAATCGAAGTGCTACGCGGGCCAGGTTCGATGTTATACGGCAGCGGTGCGATGGGTGGGGTGATCAGCGTCTTCACAGAAGATCTCGGGCTTGATGACGCGCCTCCAAGCTGGGACTTGCAATCCCGCTTATTTGGTCGCTACGCCAGCGCGAGTCAAGAGCGAATCGGACGGCTTAAAATCACCGGCCGCAAAAACCGGTTCGGTTTCGCAGTCGGTGCGTCCGCCCGACAGTTTGGAGACATGAACTCCGGCAGTGGCTTCGATCTCCACCACGATAATCGCAAGTTTGAAATTGTGAGCGAACGCCCGACGAACCTCCCACTGCTGGACGGTCCTCCGGCGGACGATATTCCGGAGGCGTGGCTCATCGATGAAGAATCCCCCCTGGATTGGAAAGCCTACGATGGGGACGCCAAAATCGCCTATCAGCTCAGCGGCAACAGCACTGTTAATCTCGCCTATCAACTGTGGCGTCAGCCTGAAACACCACGTTATGACCGAATCTCAACGGGGCAATTCGATCAGTTTTTCTTTGCGCCCCAAGATCGAGATCTGGTTTACGCAACATACCTCGCTAAGCAGGTGGGTTCGGCGATCGACCAGATCCGCTTGACCACATCTTACCACCGTCAGAAAGAGGGACGAAAAGAGGTCGCGCGTGGCAGCACAGAGCGTCGAGAGCGGTTTGATACGGTAAACACTTTTGGTGTGAGTGCACAAGCGACAAATACATCCTTGCCGCGTCAGCGGGTCGTCGTGGGGGGCGAGTTTTATTTTGACACCCTGGATAGCCGAACCGTCAGAACTGATCTCAATACAGGCACTGAGGACGTTGACGATACGTGGGGGCGTTTCCCGGACGGCGCTCAGTTTTGGGATGCGAACTTTTTTGTTCAGGACGAAATTGAACTGCATGACCGGGTTGAATTGACGTTGGGGGGGCGGTTGACGCTCTATCATACGGAAGCAGATCTCAGTGTACGCGACCCCAGCTTTGGCGAGTTCTCCGAATCAGATCAGGCGCTAACCGGCAGCGCCGGTATCGTCGTTGGCCTGACGGACGGGTTGAATCTCGTCGGCAATGCGGCAACCTCCTTCCGCGCCCCAAATCTAAATGATACGACCGCCGTTGAAGTGACGAACGAGGGCATCGACGCGCCAAGTCCGAATCTCGAAGCGGAAAACGGCTGGACGGTTGAAGGTGGGTTGAAGGCCCGTTATCCACACTTCGTGGGTTCACTGACCTTCTATCACAGCCGCATCGATGATCTCGTGACGCGGGTGCCAGTTGAAGAAGCGTTTCGTGACGAACCGTTGCCCAAACTTTACCGCGATATTCAAGCTGCCAACCCCGATTTGGATGTCTTCGTTCAGGACAATATCGATGAAGTCCAGATCCAAGGGATTGAATTCACAGGGGCTGCTCCGATTCGTTCCGGCTGGAGCGTCTACGGAAATGGTACACTCACGTTGGGCAAGGTCTTGCGCATCAACGGGAATGAACCCGATCCAGCAAAACCGTGGGAGGAACGCATCCGCCGTGAACCGCCACTGAACGGGATGATTGGCGTTCGTTGGGAACAGTCAGCGGATCGGTTTTGGGGCGAGTTTTTTGCGCGTGGCGCCGTGAAGCAGGATCGGTTGAGCCGTGGCGACATCCGAGACCCCCGCATCCCCGGAAAGACCCGCGATACGGCAGAAGTTCAGTTTGACGAAGAGGGTCGTGCCATTGACGCCGGTACGCCCGGCTGGTATACGCTTAACCTCCGCGGC
>JAPUIP010000792.1 GCA_027296925.1 Candidatus Poribacteria bacterium
TCGGCGTGCAATGGGACGCCGGCGCCGCCGACGATTCAGGTGCCGTGTATATCTTTGACACCGAAGACGACGAAAGTCTCAATCTACCGTTGCCTGTCGATCCGCGTTCAGAATTCGCACTGAGCATGCTGGGGGATATTAAGCGGACCGCCTTGCTTCAAAACTTCCCCAATCCGTTTAATCCCGAGACATGGATACCTTACACCCTCGCCGGCGATACGAACGTGAATATTCATATTTACGATATCCAAGGGAAGCGGGTCCGTCAGTTAGATCTGGGAACACAACCGGCTGGACGCTATCTCAACCGAGAGCGCGCCGCATATTGGGATGGCAGAGACCAACAAGGCGAGATGGTTTCTAGCGGCGTCTATTTCTATACATTTCAGGCAGGCGTTTACCAGAAGACTCGCAGAATGGTCATTGTGAAATAGGTGGCTACCGGTAGCGTCGCACTGATATGTTCGATCATTGGGGCAGATGCTTGTACTTCCGATCTTCGATTGGGGTATGAGGGTCTGCCCTTTTTTTTCCTTCGCGGTTTTCGCTCAACAGCACGCTGTGAAATAGATCCTGACCGCACAACACCCAACAATGAAAATCCAAAACGGCATTGCCATTAGCTGCTTCTTCCTCTCCGGCTTTGCGGGACTGGTCTACGAAGTGTCCTGGATACGAAAGGCTTCTCTCGTCTTTGGGTCAACGACGTTCGCCGTCAGTACCGTCCTCGCGGTCTTCTTTCTCGGACTGGCTTGTGGGAGTTACCTGTTTGGACGAATCGGCCAAGGCGCCGCGCGACCGTTGAAGCTTTACGCGCTCATTGAAATTGCACTTGGGGTGTTTGCAATGGTGAGTCCCTACGCCTTTGAGGGCGTGGATGGTCTCTACGGAGCGGTCTATCGCCAGTTAGCCGGTCACACTATCCTTCTCTTTCTTGCGCGTG
Source organism: Candidatus Poribacteria bacterium (assembly GCA_027296925.1). Taxonomy (GTDB): domain Bacteria; phylum Poribacteria; class WGA-4E; order WGA-4E; family PCPOR2b; genus JAPUIP01. Next base: position 944 of record JAPUIP010000792.1, read on the forward strand.
GGCTGCTGGTGTCCCTCGTCATTCTCCCGCCCACCGTTCTCATGGGCAGCACGCTCCCCCTCTTTTGTCGTCAGTATGTTCGCAGCAACGGGAAGATCGCCAATTCCGTTGGGACCCTCTACGGGGTGAACACCTTAGGGGCGGCGGTGGGGTGTGCGACGGCTGGGCTTCTACTGCTGCCAACGTTTGGGCTTCGGCTTACGGTCCAACTTGGGGCAGCCCTGAACATTCTGTGTGGAATTGCTGTTTGGCTATTACCCATCGCCAAAGGGGCCGTATTCGAAAATAAGGACAAAGCATCCGGAAAATCCTTAGCTCCGACAGCCCCCATTGCCATTCTGTTCTTTGCAGTCGGCTTCGTTGCTCTCGGCAGCGAAGTCCTCTGGACTCGCTATCTGCGACTCCTCACCCGTCAAAATAACGTCCACACCTACACCTTGACGCTGACGGTGGTATTGGTCGGCATTGTCCTCGGAAGTTTTCTCGCTGCCCGCTTCTTCGATCGATCTAGGCTGCGAGCGCGATATTTCGGCGCACTCCAAATCCTCACCGGCATATCCGTGCTAACCGTTATGACGCTTCCACACACCTTTTGGGAGGGAGTTAAAAATGAGTTGGGAGTGTACTTCCTCTTACTGCTGCCCCCTGCCACCCTCTCTGGCGCCTCGTTCCCCCTTGCGGTGCGGATGGTTGTCGAGAATGCGTCAAGGGCGAGTATCGGTACAGGGCGGATGGCAGCGATCAACACACTGGGGGGCATTCTCGGTTCGCTACTGATTGGATTCGTGGGGCTGCCCATCCTCGGATTAAAACTCAGCCTCCTGTTTCTCACCGGCGTCAGTTTAGCGACCGGATTCGCCGCATGGTTTTGGCTCGACCAAACCTTCCCCCCACGTTTTCGATGGGGCGTAGTTATCGGGGCATTCCTTATTTGGCTCGGCATCCCCTTCGCCGCAAGGACTCAAATTCCTGCCGACTTTCTCGCCAATGGTCGGCAACTCATGGCTTTCCGCGAGGGATTTGACGCAAACCTCGCGGTTATCCGGGAAGTAGGGGCGAAGCATTCAGAGAATGCTTCGCTTGAAATTGACCGATGGTGGCAGGGGAGCAACCTGAAGAACCAGCAGGTCGTCGCAGCGCACATCCCAATGCTTCTACATCCCAATCCCAAGAACGTCCTCGTGGTTGGCGCCGGCACAGGACAGACACCAAGCCGCTTTCTGATGTACGATATCGACCACCTTGACTGCGTGGATATTGAACCAACGCTATTCGAGTTTATCCGACCCCATTTCGACTCGGCGTGGATGGATGACAAACGGGTCAACCTCATGAGTGAAGACGGGCGCAACTACCTGAGCCACAGCGATGCCATGTATGACGTGATTGCCATTGAAGTTGGCCAAATCTTTCGACCCGGTATCGCTTTCTTCTACACGGCTGATTTCTATCATCGCACCCGAAGACGACTCCGTCCGGGGGGCCTCCTCACCCAACTGGTATCACTGCCATCGCTCACAACCGACCAATTCCAAGGCGTGGTCAAAACCTTCCTTGACGCCTTTCCACAGAGTCTACTGTGGTATAATTCCTCCGATCTACTTCTAATCGGCGTCAACGCTGAACAGTTCAAACTCCAGCAAATCGCCCTTGAGCGGTTATCATCCAATGAAGCGGTGCATCGAGACTTGCGCTACACCTTTTGGGGTGGCCCTCAGCACTGGCTCAACCGCCGGCCTGTTTTCCTCGGAGGCTATTTGACAGGCCCCCGCGGCCTGGCTGATCTGGCATCGGGGGCTCGCATTTACCGGGATGACCTGCCCGTTCTCGATTACGCAACCAGCCTGGACTACATTATCCGGACGCATGAGGTCCCAATTGTCCAAGACCATCTGCTCACGCATCTTGGGCCCATCGAAGAAGTGATTGATTTCGCACTTTCTTCCGAAGAGGCCTCAGCTGTTGAGCGGATGCGTCAGAAAAATCTGGGTGCGATTATGGCAGAAGCCATCATCCGGCGGGTGGAGTTACTGATGCATTCGGGGGCTGGTGAATCCGAAGAAACCATCGCGCTACTTTCAAAGGCTGTGCGTTGGAATCCCGATCACTTCGAGGTGAATCGAATGCTTGCCGACACATTCATGGAGCAGGGGCAGACAAAGGCGGCTGGGACCTATTACGCCAAGGCAACTCGAATTCGTCCGGAAGACCCTCACGTTCTGCATGGCCTTGCCCATACACTCTATCGTCTTGGCAAAATTGATGCTGCAATTCCATACTATCAGGCTTCGCTACGTGTCCGACCGAACCACGCCGAAACACACAATCACGTCGGGGTCGCTCTGGCCAAGCGAGGTAAACTCGTCGAGGCACGGCAGCACTTCAAACACGCAGTCCGATTGCAACCCGACGACACGGACGCCAGGCGAAATCTCGCTGGGGTGCGGCAAGCCCTGCAGTCGGCTCCAGAACGGTAGCCTCATATCGCGTCCAACCTTCCTATTCAAACTGGACTGACCACTACGCTATGAATCAAACAAGATCACGCCTCTCGCGTTCTTCCCCGCCTCCATATCCGCAAAGGCTTCGTTGATCTCTTCAATACGATAGTTTTGGGTAATCAGCTCGTCGATCTTCAGTTTTCCTTCATCGTAAAGTTGGAGGAGTTTGGGCATATCGACTCGAGGCACAGCCGAACCGTAGAACGAGCCGATTAGCCGTTTTTCGGTCTGGACGATGCTTGACGCGGGAAGACTCACCTGTGCCTCTGGGCGAGCGAGTCCAATAACGACAGCCGTCCCCGCAGGACGCACCATCGCGTAAGCCTGCTCGATGGTCTCGGAATTACCGATCACTTCGAAGGCGTAATCGACGCCCTTGCCGCCCGTCAAGTCCTGCATCGCTTCGACCGGATCGCAATCCGATGCATTCACCGTATCCGTCGCACCGAAATCCCTGGCGAAGTCCAGTTTTTTCGGGACGCGATCAATCGCGAAGATCCGTTCCGCCCCAGCCAACACAGCACCTTGAATCGCATTGAGTCCGACGCCTCCGGTGCCAATCACCGCCACCCAACTTCCCGGCTCAACCTTCGCTGTGTTCAGGACGGCGCAAACTCCCGTCGTCACACCACATCCCACCAGGACTGCCTTGTCAAGCGGATAGTGCGAATCGACCTTAATCAAGCTCTGCTCCGGCACAACACTATATTCAGCCATCGTTCCAATTCGCGCCATCTGCGGGATGGGTTGCCCCGCTTTATTATGGCGGCGGCAGGTATCATCCAGCAGACGCCCACGTCTGGCGGAGAAGCCTTCGCACAGACTCGCGCGCTCCATCTGGCACATCCGGCAACTGCCGCAGTAGCTGACAAACGATAGCACAACGTGATCGCCGGGACGGACATAGCTTACGTTCTCTCCAACACGCTCAACCACGCCGGCGCCCTCATGCCCAAGCGAAACGGGCGGATCGTAGTAAATCGTTCCGTTAACAACAGACAGATCCGAGTGGCACACGCCGCTTGCAGCCATCCGGATAAGGACTTCATCTGCTTTTGGCTCTTCCAAGTCGAGTTCCTCAACGACGACGGCTTTATTGTGTTCATAGACAACCGCAGCTTTCGTTTGCATGGTCTTCACTCCTTCCGAGATGTAATTTAATACTATACGGCGAGA
>JAPUIP010000793.1 GCA_027296925.1 Candidatus Poribacteria bacterium
CCAGGCGGTCCGCATCGTTGGTCATTCGAGATATGAGCGCTCCCACTTTTCGCTTGTCGTAAAACCGCAAAGGCAGGAACTGAAGGCAACGATAGAGCTCAGCCCGGATGTCCGCGGAGGCACGAAAGCCCAGCCAACTACTCAACGCTGTGCGCCCCACTTGGGAAAGCCAGGTTAGCAGACGAAGCCCGAAAAGTCCCGCCACGAGCCATACAAGCAGGACGACGTTTGATCGTGGCGTGAGGACATCGTCAATGATGCGCTGCGTGATGAACGGTGGAAGCAACTCTATCAGTGCGCCAACCACCGAGACCACCATAACCAGCATCAGCAAGACCCGGTAAGACATCGCATAGCTGAGAATGCGTTTGAGCGTATCCCACTTTTTCACGCAAGCGGCGCACTTGCCATCCTTCTCTGGCAGCAATCGTCCACACTTCTCACACCGCGTGCGTTCAATCTCTGTCGGCAGTTCGAGTGCTTCTCCCTTGGCGAGTTGCTGAATGCCTTCGGCGACCTCGGCAAACTTCGGGCCCAATGAGCTGGAATAGTGCAAATGAACCGGGGCACCCGACTTGCGTTCGACCTCCAGACGACCGCCGCCGACCAATTCTTCGATCTTCGCCTCTCTTACGGTGTCGAGCGGGACTTCCACAGTGCCATCCACGCCATCGGTCGGGATAATCAGTAAGCGTCGATCGGTCACCACCAACCATTTTTGTCCAAATGAGCGGTCGTCGAGGAGATCCGTAGCGACCTGCATGCGCACCGGTTCTTCGGGCGGTTTCGCTTTCCGTAGCTTGATATCTACCTCAGTCGGTAGTGATTCCATGAATGGTTTCATTGTTGCTTGGGCTCCCATAACTGTAATCCGTAAGCTGATTCCTTAAATCCATGCCATTGTGCATTCTTCAGATAATTCACCGCAAAAATCGTGGCGGTTTGATTGTCATCAACCTTCCTCAACTTCCTCGGCGTCGGGGATAGAAGTGGCTGGTGGCTGCACCTCAATACCAAAGTATCTTTTCAGCACCCACCTTGCGCTGGAGGCAATCCGCTCATTGGGGAAGGTGGCGCGCTCCCGGAGGATAGGTAGGGCACGGGCATCACCGATCCGTGCTAGGGCCTCCATTGCCAAATTGACAACCCGTGGATGTCGCAACCTTTGAATCGTGTCGTTCCACCATTTCGATTGGTAGTAGATCACCGCACAGATGTCATCGCGGGAATAGTATTCAATCAATTCGCCTTTGGTGGGCCAACGCCCCATTGTTCTGAGTTTCATCAATCCGTGTTTTCTCTGAATATCAGATGAAGTTGATTCCCCGTTACGCTCCACGCATCAGCGGCACCATCTCCTTAATGAATTTCGCTGTTGCCGCAGGTGCATCCGCCGGGACATGCCACCACTCATTATCGACCTGCACGTTTTCCAACCACGCATCTTTTTCATCGAAGCTGCTAAACTCAGACAGACCTATCGGCACGCAAGCCAGACCGGTACGCGGGTGGATGGTGTAGGGTATCAGAGAGATTGCGTGTGGCTCTCTGACAAGTGTGCATGTCGCCCCCGGCATACGCATCGAACCCTTCAAGTAAGGTGAAAGTTGGGTTAATGTATTCTCATGCCTGACGGCAGCCAGCTTCGCGCCGGATGGCAATGCCTCATAGCTGCAATGTCCATTTCACCATCGGTAATCATTCGAGACCCACGCCTATTCTCTTACCGCGATCATCTCCGAAGTCTGCTGCTGCAACTGTACCAGGTCATAGAAGATACCCTTCTTCTCCATCAATTCGCGATGCGTTCCCGTTTCTACGACACGTCCGCCCTCAAGCACCAGCAGCCGGTCCGCATTCCGTAGCGTTGACAGGCGGTGAGCAATTGCGAAGGTCGTCCGACCTTTGGTCAGATGAGCGATGGCTTCCTGGATCTGCTTCTCAGTCTCCACGTCCACCGACGACGTCGCTTCATCCAGAATCAGAATCTTAGGGTCGTGGAGGATGGCACGGGCAATCGCAACGCGCTGTTTTTCACCGCCGGACAGATTGCCGCCGCGTTCGCCGACCTGCGTGTCGTAGCCATCGGGTTTGGCGACGATAAAGTTGTGCGCAGTGGCGGCCTGTGCGGCTTGCATAATCTCCTCAAAGCTCGCTCCAGGTCTGCCATAGCTGATGTTCTCAGCAATCGTGCCGCTGAACAGAAACGGCTCCTGAGGCACGATACCGATCTGACTGCGCAGATCTTCCAGGCGAATTTTCTGGATATCCACACCATCAATTTCAATGGTGCCGTGGTCAACCTCGTAAAACCGACAAATCAGGTTCACCATGGTCGTCTTGCCAACCCCCGACTTTCCCACAAGTCCAATCATCTCCCCTGGCGCGACGTCGAGGTTAATTTCGTGAAGCACCGGCTTGCTCTTGTCATAGCCGAACGTGACCGCTTTGAAGGCAGCCCGCCCCTCTATGTCTGTCATGGCTATCGCATCTGCATCATTGTAAGCTTCAGGTGGTGTATCAATGACTTCAAAGATGCGTTCGGCACCGGCAAAAGCCCGCGTCATCCAGCTGTTGACCTCTCCGAACCACTCCATCGGGCCATAGACGAGCCACATGTAAGCGTAGAACGCCAGGAGCGTCCCCAGGGTCAGATCGCCTCCCATAACCTCCAGTCCGCCGAACAGCCAGACAATCATGATTCCCAGACTCGTCACAAGGCTTGACGTCGCGAAAAAGATCTCCCAGTTAATCTCCGTCCGTATAGAGATTCGCTGCAGTTTCTTATTCCGCTTGTTAAACGCCGCCATCTCCCGTACCTCTTGCGCAAAGGCTTTTACGACGCGGATGCCGGATAACGCTTCGTTCACTACCGCCATGAGATCTGACCAGGCCTGATCCCACTTGTTGAAATATCGGCGCATCCGACGCCAGAAGAAAACGCCCCAGGCGATCATCAGTGGAACCGGTATCAGAATAAACAGGGTTAGCATCCAATTCATCCAGAACAGGAAACCTAGAATGCCGATGACCATTAATCCATTGATTACCAGGTAGGGCAAGCCGTCCACCAGAAACTCCTGTAGCCGGCCGGCATCTCTTGTCACACGAGACATCACCGCACCGACCTGTCGCTTGTCGTAGAACTGCAGCGAAAGCAATTCAAGTTGTCGATATAGCCGGCTCCGGATATCCGCGGTGACACGGGCGCCCAACCAGGATACGATCCAGCCGTGTGGCCATTCCGCGCCCCAACGCACCAGGCGGATGCCGACCATACCGAGCACCAGTAAACCGAGCAGCGTCAATCGCTCAGCCATACTGCTGGTGGCGCCCTCCTTCAACACCAGCACATCATCTACGATATGCCGAGTGATCATTGGAGGAATGAGCTCCGCGAACGTGCCAATGAGAGATACCACCGCCAGGAGGATGGCACGCCACTTATAGGGCATCAGATAACTTCCGATCCGGCGCAATGTCGCCAATCGTCGGATGCAGGCGGGACAGATGCCGTTTTTTTCGGGGAGGAGTCGTCCGCATTTTTTGCACCGAATCCGGTCGAGTTGGGGGTTGATCAGGAAGGGCTCGCCTTTGCGGAGTTGCTCGATACCTCGCGCGATCTCCGAAAACTTCTCCGCCAGCGAATTGGAGTAAGGAATGACGACGGTCGCATCGGCTTTTCGCTCAATTTCTAAGCGGCCTCCCCCGACCAGCGGCTCCGTCCGCGCGGAAACGATCTCTTCGACCGGTACACGCACAATGCCGTTGGTATCCCCAGGGGAGAGCAACACGATCTGCTTGTTCGTGACGACAAGCCAGCCTGTGCCGAAGTTCCCGTCCCGGCGCAGGTCCGTGGAGGCGCAAATTAGCTCCACTTCCTCCGGAGGAAGGATACCTCTGATCTTTTCTTTGAATGTGTGCGGCATCGGTTCAATCAGCTTCATCATCGGCCTCATCAATCACTTTTACGTCGATTTCGGAGTTCTTCTGCGCTGTCATTTCCAGCCCCCTTCAGACGAAAGATCCAGGAAATGGGTTGAGAATACTTGAGAAGTTAATCCCTTGCATCCGAATTTCTTCACCGAAAAGTCAGGGAGTTTCCGAGAGCGCCGAAAAGCAGACTTGACAACAGCCGGCGCACCTCATATAATGCTGTTGTTTTTAGCGGGCAAAGTTATGCCGGCGCTAATGGTGGGTGGACAAAAGAAGGAGGAGCAGATGAAGATCGTGGTCACGGGAGCAAGCGGGCGCATCGGACGCTACGTGGTGCGGGAATTGGTGCAGGCAAACCACGATGTAACGGGCGTCGACGTGTCGCCGACGACGGAGGGAGTAGGTCGGTTTTTGCGTGCTGATCTGACCGACGCCGGTCAGGTGTATCAGGCTTTGGCAATCGCGCGCGCTGAGGCTGTCGTTCATCTGGGGGCATGGGCAAATGCGGGCGTGGTCGTGGATACACGGACTTATGGGGACAATGTGTCGGGCACCTTTAATCTGTTCCAGGCCTGTGCCGATTTGGGAATCCACCGTGTAGTCTCTGCTTCCAGCGCACAGGTTTACGGATTCGCGAAAGCGCCGCCTGAGTACGTGCCGGTTGACGAAGCTCATCCGTTGCGTCCCGCCAACTGCTATGCGCTCTCAAAGGTGGTTGGCGAACAGGCTGCGGATTACTTTGTCGAGCGTTTCGGAATGACAATTCTCTCCTTCCGGTTTATGGGTATCCGTACTCCAGCGCAACTGGACTCAGAGATTGACCGGCTGGTACAAGCTCCGGAAGGCGGTGCCTCGCTATTGTGGACACGCACGGATGCGCGGGATGCGGCGCGAGCATGCCGACTGGCGATCGAAGCCGAGACGGTCGCCTCTGGCGCGTACAATATCACCGGCTCGCGCGTTGTGCTGTTAGAACCGACCGCGGCGCTCGTGGAACGCTACTTTGGGGCGCGGACGGCGGTTCGCGGCACCCTACCGAATCACATTTCCCCCTTGAGTTGTGCCAGGGCGGAAACGGCTTTTGGCTATCGAGCCCGTTTTCTGTGGTCTCCGTCGCAACGGCATTTGGAATCGGAAACCTGACGCTTGAGCCTACCGGCGAATGAGAAACGGTGAAAAGCTTGCCCCGAACCCCTCAAAGTCCGGGGCAAGCTTTTGAGGGGTGAAAAAGCGGGAAAATGACATCATTTCTTGATCAACTTGCTATGAATATGGCAGATTGTCATTCTGAGCCGGAGGCGAAGAATCTCATCTGCCGAGATGCTTCGTTTCACTCAGCATGACATGGACGTTAGTAGCCTATAGATCTGTAATTGGTATGAGAACCCACTCGCCTGCTCGCTTTCGCACCCTCTCACCTCGAAGCTTACCTCGAAGCTCGGCACAGGCGGTACAGGCAGCCGAGGGCAGGCCTGCTCACCTGCCTGCGAGGGAGAAGACCGAGAGGGGGCAAGAAAGATACGAAGGAATATGCAAAAACTTCGGTCTGGGTACTTATCACATCCGTGCGCATTCCCCATCGTAGCATACCCGTTTCTGCTCATGTACCGATGCCTCCGCGCGGCCCAGCAGTTCATCAATAGAATGGGGGCATTCGGGGTCGTAACAGGCAATACCTATGTTGATTGATAGCGGATACCGACGTTTGTCTGCTGCGTTGGAAGCCGCGAGGTTGGTGTGCAAACGCGCCTTCAAAAACTCAGCATTGTCCATCGAGGCATCGATCGCCATCACGACAAACTCGTCGTCGCCAGCGCGCGCAATAATGTCCGACTCGCGAAACGTCGCTTTGAGGAGATTAGTAATTTCGATTAACGCCTGCTCACCTTCATGGCGGCCCAGATTCTCATTAATCCACGCCATGTTATCCAGGGCGACAGAAAGCAGCAGGAGGCCCCACTTTGTCCGATCGGCGATCTTCATCTGCTGCTCGGCTAAGGTTAAGAAACCGCGCCGGTTATAAAGCCCCGTTAATTCATCAATTGACGTCGCGCGGAGCCTTTCTCGCAACCGGACGTGCGCGGTGAGCTTGCCCTGTTTCTGCTCATACATCAACGTATCCGCTCGGTCCAGCAGTTCCTCGATGGGACAGGGGAATTGGGGGTCGTAGCGCACTATGCCCAGGCTGAGTGACAATTCGTAGCGGCGATTTCGTTTTGCATTGCGAATTGCCAGACTTGTCTGCAAGCGCGTCTTCAGTGTTTCGGCGCCCTCCTGATGGACTTCTATCGCCAGCACGACAAACTCATCCCCGCCGATACGCGCAATAATGTCGGACTCACGAAACGTCGTTTTGAGGAGACCGGCGGTCTCGATTAATGCCCGGTCGCCTTCGTGGTGACCGAGAGTGTCGTTGATCCATTTCATGCCATCCAGATCGACAAAAATCAATAACATCTCCTGCTTCGTGCGATTGGCTGACTTTAACTGCTGTTCGGCAAGCGTCAAAAATCCGCGCCGGTTGTATATGCTTGTCAGCTCATCAACAAGTGATAGACTATGCAGCGCTGCCTGCAACCGGTGCCGTTCGATGGCATAACGCATCGCACGCACCAACAGATTGCTATCCACCTGACCTTTGACCAGGTAATCCTGAGCGCCCTGCTGCACCGCCTTCACGCCAAGCGCTTCATCATCGAGACCGGTGAGCACTACAATGGGCACATCTGGAGCTTGGGCATGCGTCCTGTCAAGTGTGGCAAGTTCCTGACTATCCGGCAGCGAGAGGTCTAGCAGGACGACCTCTACGCCACCTCTGGCAAGGCGGTCTAGCCCCGTCGAAAGTCGGCCGGCGCACTCCAGGTCGAACGGCGCCCCTTTTGCCTCAGCCAGTGTTTCCTGTATTAACAGAACATCATCTTCGTTGTCTTCGATGAGCAGGATGTGCATTAGGTCACCCCTTTCGTTTCGCGCGACGGCGGGACGCGCGCGATAAGCGTCCAGTAGCACACGAACTGTTTCACGACCTCGCAGAATTCATCGAACCCCGCCGGTTTGGTGATGTGCGAGCATGCTCCCTCCGCATAGGATTTTATGACGTCCTCATCCAGATCGCTCGTAGTCAGCATGACGACCGGGATGTGCCGGAGTCTGGCATCCGACTTCATTTCTCTAAGCACCTCGAACCCGTTCTTTTTCGGCATATTGATGTCGAGAAGGATAAGACCAGGGAGCTGGCTGTCCTTATACTTTCCTTCCTGTCGAAGATAGGCCATGGCTTCCTCCCCATCTCTCGTCACATGGAGCGCATTTGCGAGCTTCAACTCAGCAAATGACTCCTGGATGAGCAGGATATCGTCGTCGTTATCCTCCACAAGAAGGAACTCCACAGTATGATTGTTCATCTCTTACCCCCTGACAGGGAACTTCCATTTTTTCAGAAGTGCTAGCCGCGCTACGCCATCAACGATCTTTCATTTTCAGATTGAGAACCGTGCGGCGCGCCAGGTGTCTCAGATCTTCCGAAGGTGATGATAAACGCCGAACCGCCTCCCTTACGCGGCTGGACCCAGGCGTGGCCGCCGTGCCGTTCAGCGATCTGCCGAACGATGGCAAGCCCGGCGCCCGTGCCGTCGACTTCGCGCCCGACCGCACGCTGGAAGAGTTGGAAGATTCTCTCCGCGTGCTCCGGCGCGACCCCAGGGCCTCGGTCTCGAATGACGATTCCCACCTCTCTGGGGTCACGTCCGCGCGGTCGATACGGGGCGATCTCGATCTCGGGAGCAACGCCCTCACCCGTAAACTTGAGAGCGTTTGCGATGACGTTATACACGGCCTCGGTCGCCCATGTCTTGTCCACGCGGAGCCGAGGCAAATTCCTTTCAATTCGGATCGTCGCCCCCGTCTGATTAATCATTGTCCCGAGTCGCTCCAGCACCTCGTGCACGACGACTTCGCCCGCAATCGTCTCTGTCGGTGGTTCCATCCGCTGCGCCCGAGAAAGTGTGAAGATGTCATCGAGGAGGCAATGCAACCGATCCGCGCCCCGGACAACGCGCCTGAGAAAATCCTGCCCTTTTTCGTCGAGTTGCCTGGCGTACCGGTTATTCACCATGCGCGAGAAGTTCTCAATGGCTCGAAGCGGCTCCCTCAGGTCATGCGAGATGACATAGAGGAGTGTCTCCAGGTCTCGATTCTTCGTGGTAATTTCCTTCTCTGCCCGTTTGCGATCGGTGATGTCACGAACCGATACCAGGTCCGCACTCTCTCCTTCCCACTCCGTTTCCACCATGCGCATTTCCCCGATCCCCGGCGTCCCATCCGGTCGGATAATGTAAAATTCCATAATGTCCAATTCCGCCGCTTCATCTTCCATGATGATAGAGCTGAACAACTCGCCCAGGAGTTCGTCTGCCGGACGTCCGAAAATCGATTCCGCCATCGGGTTGGCGAAACGCACAATGCCCGCTCTATCTACGATGATGAGCCCTTCAGCACTTCGGGCCACGATATTACGGAAACTGGCTTCCGCCGCCTGCAATGCGGTCTCCGTCTGCTTTCGCTCGGTGATTTCCCAGTGGAGTTTTTCATTGGTCTTTGTGAGCGCCTTAGCCCGCTTCTCTACCAGATCTTCGAGATTGTCCTGGTATTTCCTTAATTTTCGCTCCGCCTGCTTGCGTTTGGTGATGTCTCGAATCGATACCAGGTATGCACTTTCCCCTTCCCACTCCGTTTTCACCATGCGCGTTTCCGCTGGAGTCAATTTCCCGGCCCCGGAAGCAATTTCAAGCTCTGCTATTTCGCCGTCAACCAAAGGAAAGCCAAAGGATTCGCCCAGAAGTTGCCCTGCCTCGCTGCCAAAAAAGGCCGCCGCAGCCGGGTTGACGAAACGGACAATGCCATTCATATCAACAACAAGTATGCCATCGACGCTCATTTCTATGATATTGCGAAAACGGAATTCACTGGTCTGTAACGCCGCGATCAGCCGCTGCCGCTCGATGGCATAGCG
>JAPUIP010000794.1 GCA_027296925.1 Candidatus Poribacteria bacterium
TATCAGCCCAAGCGGGGCAACGCTTGTGGAGCAGCCGATTCGGCGATTTGACCGCGATTCGGATCGGTGCCGCTCTGGGCGCGTCTCTCCAGAAGACCCAAGCCGATTTTCAAAGGCGGCTGCTGGAAAAAATTCCTCCCGCACAGGTCGGTTTTGTGTTTCAACCCGTCAAAGCGCAAGGTCTGGAAGCCGCCTCAGGCGCCACAGACTTTAGCATGCTCTTTATCGGGTTTAGCCTGTTTCTGATCGTATCTGCCGCACTTTTGGTCGGGCTTCTTTTCAGACTCGGTGTTGAGCAGCGAGCGAGTGAAATCGGCATTCTGTTGGCCACCGGTTATCCCATCGCGGCTGTTCGTCGGCGTTTTATGCGGGAAGGCGGTCTGCTCGCCGGGCTCGGCGGCGTGATTGGCTTGGGCGGGGCCATGGTTTACACCTGGCTGCTGATGGTCGGCCTGCGAACCTGGTGGTTGGCGGGGGTCGGCACGCCTTTCCTATCGCTCCATATCAATCCTTTGAGCTTGCTCATTGGATATTTGATTGCCATCGTGGTCATCTCATTTTCAATCGGTTGGACGGTTCGTCAATTCGGTAAAGTGCCGGCTCGTGCACTGCTCGACGGCGTGACCGTTTCGGCTGCAAAAACCTCTGGTCGTCTGGCGTGGATTTTCGGGCTTGTGAGTTTAGCGCTTGCCGGTGGGTTGATTCTGTTTGCGTTGGTTTCTGGTACGACCGGGGCAGAGCAAGCGTCGCCTCTACTCTTTTTCGGAAGTGGCGCGCTCCTATTGATTGCGGGGTTATCTTTCTTCTCGCTGTGGCTGCGGGTGGGCAAGGGCTTGATGACTGGATTCGCCATGACCGCGCGGATGGGGGCTAGAAATAGCGCACGCCATCCGGGACGTAGCATGCTCTGTGGGGCACTGGTTAGCTGTGCCTGCTTCGTTATTGTTGCGGTCGGTGCGAACCGTCATGTCGAAACGTCTGATACAACGTCGCCACAAAAGGAATCCGGTGCCGGCGGATTTGCGCTGGTAGCGGACTCGGATATACCGCTGCATCACGACTTAAATTCTGAAGCGGGCCGATTTGAACTGGGGTTTTCCGAATCTGACTCGGCGATTACCAGTCGCGCTCAGATTTTTCCGCTCCGCTTCCTCCCAGGAGAAGATGCCAGTTGTCTGAACCTTTACCAACCTCAGAAACCGCGAATCTTGGGCGTTCCGGGAGATCTGATTCAACGCGGAGGCTTTCAATTCCAGCAGACAGCCGCGACGGGAGATAATCCGTGGCATCTTCTTGAGAGTGAGCTCGAACCCGGCGTGATTCCAGCGATTGGCGATTACAACTCTGTCCGTTGGATCTTGCATCTCGGGCTGGGCGAAGATCTCATTATCCAGGACGAATTGGGACAGGAGTTAAGACTACGCCTGGTGGGACTTCTACGAACCAGCATCTTTCAAAGCGAACTGTTGATCTCTGAGGCGAATTTCATCAAACACTTTCCGAGCCAAAGCGGGTACGCCCATTTCTTAGTTCAGACTCCCCCGGAGCCCAACCTCACACAACAAATCACGAGAATCTTAGAAAATACGTTGGCCGATTACGGCTTTGACGTTAGCGCAACAACGGAAAAGTTAGCCAACTATCAAGCCGTTGAAAACACCTATCTGGCTACGTTTCAAATGCTTGGCGGACTTGGACTGTTACTCGGAACGCTGGGTTTAGGAATTATTTTGTTGAGAAATGTCATTGAACGCAGTGGAGAGCTGGCGACTCTGCGCGCCTTTGGATTTCGCCGATTGACGTTATCGATGATGCTTTTGGCGGAAAATGGATTTCTCCTTGCCGTCGGCATACTGATCGGCAGCCTGTCGGCGCTCTTGGCGGTCGCCCCCCATCTGATTGCGCCAGGCGGCCGGGTTCCCTGGTTTTCACTTCTGACGACGTTAATTCTAGTTTTTCTTGTTGGAATAATCTCCAGCGCGGTGGCTGTCTTCTTTGCGCTGCGGAGGCCGTTGCTGCCTGCGCTGAAAGCCGAATAAGACTCCGTTTTAGAAAGGAAATTTGAAAGTGATCGATAGAGATTTTCTCCTCAGTGACGAACAGATGAGACATTTTATCGTCAACGGATATATCATCCTCAAAACCGATCATCCGGCCAATTTTCACGAAGCCATCTTCAACCAAACCGAAACAGCGTTTGAAAAAGAGGGAAATCCGGGAAATAACCTGTTGCCCAGAATTCCTATGATTCAGGAGCTCTTCGACGATCCGACCATCCACGGCGCCTTGATCAGCCTTTTAGGGCCGAACTATTACATGCACCCTCATCGTCACTGCCACTATAATCCGCCGGGGAGTCAAGGGCAAAACATGCATATAGACAGTTGGACACGGCGGCGCCATCGCACACGTTGGGTGATGGCGCTATACTATCCACAAGATACGCCTGAAACGTTGGGACCGACGGGGATTCTTCCCGGCAGTCAATATTACAATACCCAATCCAATGGGAATGGTGGGAGCGAGATGCCGCTCTGTGGCGAAGCGGGAACGGTCGCTATCATCCATTACGATCTCTGGCACAGAGCAACGCCGAATCGTAGCGATCAGAAGCGGTACATGATGAAGTTTCTTTTTACCCGTATGGAGGAGCCTCGCCATCCCGCCTGGAATAACGAGCAAGCGGTATGGGACGCTGCTGGCGATGAGAAGCATCAGCCGATGTGGACACACCTTTGGGATTGGCATGCGGGAAAGA
Source organism: Candidatus Poribacteria bacterium (assembly GCA_027296925.1). Lineage (GTDB taxonomy): Bacteria > Poribacteria > WGA-4E > WGA-4E > PCPOR2b > JAPUIP01. The sequence goes on from JAPUIP010000794.1 coordinate 2,759, forward strand.
AAAATGGAGCGGTAACAAGACGTGGCCCAGCCGGCGCGGCCTCCATAGCAGAGCAGATCGAAGCGCTGCGAGACAAGTCAGAGGTCGTATGTCTCCACGCCGCTTACACGTTAGGCGCGATGGGCGAACCGGCGGTGCCGGCATTGATGGAGACGTTGGCGGAGGAGTCAGCGGCAATACGTCGTAACGCCAGTTATGCGTTGACCGCGATAGGTGCACCGGCGGTGCCGGCGCTGATCGAGGCATCAAGCGACGGCAAGGAGTGGGTGCGTGAGAGTGCGGTTGAAGCGTTGGGAGATATGGGGCTCCCCGCTCAGGAAGCCATACCGGCGTTAAGTCAGGGATTGGGGGACGAGTCGGAGCAGGTTCGCCGCAACGCAGCCGATGGGTTAGGAATAATCGGCCAATCATCTCCGGCGGCTGTTGCGCCATTGATGGGAGCGTTGCGTGACGCGGACGAATGGGTGCGTCGCAACGCAAGTTTGGCATTGGCTCGCATCGGTCCAGATGCCAAGAATGCCGTCCCTGCATTGGAGGCGGCGTTGAAAGATGAAAACCGATATGTTCGGGCCAACGCCGCTGAGACACTTCATCGGATTGGCACACCAGGAGCAAAAGAGGTTTTAACGCGCTTCCTGATGACGTCACGGTGGTGTCCATCAACCACCCGAGAGAGCGCTTATTAACAGAGCCAGGGAACGCAGAATGCCTCCGAAGCGAATTGACACTTCACCCAGATTAGGCCGCGCCAAGATAATAACTCTTCGTTCCCTTCGCCTCAACAGCTTCGCCGATGCGGTTCAGGGCATGGACATACGCGGCAGTTCGTATCGGGGTGGATTTGTCTGTCGCAATTGTCCAGATTCGTTCGGTCTCTTCAACCATTCGCTCTTTTAATTGAGCGTTCACCTCGTCTAATTTCCAGTAAAGCCCCGTGCGATTTTGCACCCATTCAAAGTAGCTCACCGTTACGCCGCCGGCATTGGTTAAGATGTCGGGCACAACGAGGATTCCCTTCTGTTGAAGGAGGTCGTCGGCTGCCGAGGAGGTCGGGCCATTTGCCACTTCAAAAATCAGCTTCGCCTTCACATCATTGGCATTTGCATCCGTAATCTGGTTTTCCAATGCTGCTGGAATAAGCATATCGACGTCCAAAGTCAGAAGCTCTTCATTGGTGATGACATCGTGTTCAACAATGTTACAGACTGTTCCTTCGCAGTAGACAGCTTTGAGATGCCGGGTCGACTCTTTGAAGTGCTTGATGCTCGGAATGTCCAATCCATCTTTGGCATAGATTCCGCCCTTGGAATCACTGACGGCAACGATTTTATAACCGGCTTTGAACATTAGCTCCGCCAGAACTGCCCCTGCATTTCCAAATCCTTGAATGGCCACCGTTGTCGATTCCGGTGAACGATTGACTTTCGGCATCACGGTTTCGATGACAAAGAACGCTCCCATAGCGGTTGCCGTATCGCGCCCTAAACTTCCCCCCATTGTGAGTGGCTTTCCGGTGATGACGGCTGGGCTGATGTGCCGCTTAATAATGCTATACTGATCCATCATCCAACCCATGATCATCGGGTTAGTGTAAACGTCCGGAGCTGGAATATCAACGTCGGGCCCGATGAAGTCCGCAACGGCGTCGATATACCCGCGACTAAGTCTTTCTAATTCAAATCTCGAGAGGGTTTTCGGATCGACAGTAATTCCCCCTTTGGCGCCACCGAAGGGCAAGTTCAAAGTGGCACACTTGAAGGTCATCCAGAACGCCAGCGATTGAACTTCATCAATGGAGACATTGGGGTGATAACGGATGCCTCCTTTCGTTGGCCCTCGCGTGTCATCGTAGCGAACACGATAGCCGGGAAAAATTCTCAAATCGCCGTTATCCATACGCACAGGAATAGAAACCTTCAAACTCGATTTGGGCAGCTTCAACCGTTCAATAGCGTCGTCTGGAATATTCACATATTTTAGCGCGTTCTGGAGGCGTTGACTTGCGTCGGCAAACAGTAATGCTGACATCAATTTTTCTCCTCTTGGCGTTCTTCTGCCGTGCTTTCTGCCGCGACCATAGCAAATTCGCCAATGTGGTAATTATGGCAACTCAAACAGTTGGTTTTCGCTTTTTTCGCCGTGTGGCATTCGGCGCAGGCCCCCTTCTCTATCAATTCAAAATTACTCATGAAAACCATCGGATCATTTTTTTCAAAGACGGCTTTGAATTCACGGTTATCGAAATCCGCTTTCATGGAATGGCAGGTCTGACAGTCTTGCACAAGATGAGGCGCATGCACAAATTGTGTAGCCTCGTGCGCGTGCGGCATGGGCCGTGCAGCAATCCAATTGATATGACGGCTTTCATCGCCTACATCGGCATCAACACTATGGCATTTTGCGCATAGCCCGGGCGCCTGGGCGTTCGACAAGCTTGTGAAAATATCTTCCGTATAATCCTTACCATAAAATCGTCCGGTGATTTTCAGCCAACCTTCGAGAAAGGCATCCGCATGTCCCGTCGGACGGTAGCGCAATGAAAGGCTGTCGAGATCTTGCCGATACCAACCGCCGGTCGAGACCATCTCTTTTTGATCATCCTCTTCGGCTTCAAATAAACCAGCTTCCTCGATGCTCGCCTGGCTATCTCCTTGACGGTTGGCGATTTCAGCCATTAGACCGGGCATCCACTTCTGCTGAGCCATTCGGGCAGAGTCCACGGGCAGTTGCCCCGTTAAAGCGACCAGTTCCCGACGGTCTAGAGGTTGACCAAACGCCTTCTCAAGCCGCTCTTTGAGGGCTTCATGTCCCCGGGTTGCCAGATCGTACAGCAGGCGTTTAACGCCCCACGCGATCCGCTCTACCGCCATCAACTCGTCATCTTCAGCGTCTGACAGATCGAACAGACCGATTTCATCGAACAGACCGAGGTCGGTGCATACCTGCAAATCCTCCGCGAAATTCGGATATTCCGCATCGCCGGACATCAGCAGTACCACGAAAGGCGTCAAAGCTCCCTCATACTCTTCATCCGCATCGACATCCGCTGGCCATTCGCCAACGGAAAGGTTGCGGGCGTTGAATTCTTCGACATGAAGCACAGGCAACGTCAGGAATTCTACATCTTCTCGGGCTTCCTCGATCTGTTCCGCGTGACAGCTTGCGCATTTTTCCTCAAAGCTACCCACAAGCATCTGTTGGCCTTCTGAATCGGGTGTATGGCAGTTGAGACATACGAATTCCTGACTCTTCTGTTGAAAATAGCCGGTGTGAGCGTTGTGATTAAACATAATTCGCGTGCGTCGCCGATACGGATAACTGGAGGAGAACTCCGGGTGTCCGTTTACAAAGCTCGCGAACTTTTTGGTATGGCAGGCTTGACACTGTCGGTCGTTCATATCTGCTAGATTGTTGTCTTGCCCTTTATGTTCGTGGTGACAGGTTGCACAAATGAGCTCACCCTGTTCATTTTGGGGGACGCCAGGGCCAAACGCCACAAGAGAGAGCAGGAGCGGGGTTTTGCTCTCCGTTTGTGTCTTTCCAATGCGTTCGGTCGCCCGAGCGAGTTCGTCTAAAGGTAGCCCATGCGCCTTCAGTGCATTTTCTCCGAACGTACTGTGACATTTGAGGCACAATTGGCTATCAATTCCTGAACCGGCAATCATCACGGCGTCATAAAGCCACTTGGTCGGTTCCGTCTCTTCTGTGGTTGCGATGTGACAGGCATTACAATCAAGGACCGCGTGTTGAGCGGTTAAAGCCCCCGGCAAAACGAAGGAATGACGCCAAGCTTTCAGATTCGGGCCGCCAAGAAGGAGGATGATAATGGAAAATGAGAAGGCAAAAACCCCCAGCGTTACGATACCCCGCTTGGCTCGAATACTGCGGACCGGCTGGCATCTGGGAATTGGGATGCAACAGGTGCCATTCGGTAAAGGGCCTAAGTCGCACTGTCCTCCGTAACTCCTCGCCCGGGTACAATGCCATCGATCCCCTCTCTGAATCGGCATGCATTCATAAGTTGCACGGCAGCGACCATTGGAGGCTGGCCCAATTTGGCAAGGCTGACCCTTTGCCGCCCAACCGCAGACCCACTTCTGTGTTGGACGCTCATACTGGCTTTTGTCAAATTCAAATTCTTGTAATTGTTGTCTCATCATTCCAGGATGGTAGATTTAGGGCGAGGTTTCAAGGATTCAAGACACGCTTATCCTTCGTCCATGCTGAGCCGATCTAGATCTTTCCAATAAAGGCGTAAACCGCGACACCATGAACAAGCGAGAAAAGTAGCAGGCTATACGTTAAGGGGATGTGGATAAACAGCCAATATTTCAGCAGTGCCTGGTGGGCGTGTTGATAATCGAGGTCATCTTTGGTGGTGATAAGGGTTGCGATTTCAGAGGCGAGCTCCTGTTCGTCCGGATTCATATAACGATTCAGTGCCCTGAATTCGTTGATCAAGGCGTAACAGGGACGGTTGGACTGCGCGATGTGCCACCAGAAATTTCTGGGGGCGGCGAAGAACAGGAGAAGTCGATTGGCGTAGAAATCAGCAATTGCCGCGGACTTCGCCTCTGAGAGCGCATGTGAGACCAGTTGATCTAGTTCGTCGCGGAGATGCCTCTGAAAGGTAGGAATTCGCTCGAAAACGACCTCTTCACCCCGCGTCGTTAGCCGTGCCGGTACGCTCCGTGAAATGAGAATCCCTACGACGCCACTGCTGAAAACAATCAGGTAAAGGATGGAAAGTATGACTTCTAACGTGCCATTCGGAACACGAAATCTGATATGAAGCAGGAACAGAACAGAGGTAAAAAAACCGGCATAGATATGAAATTGCAGCCACGACGATGAGCTCGCCAGGGGAATAAATGGCAATTTCTTACGTACATTATAGAGGGCAAGCAACAACATAATCAGGAACAGGGTCCAGCCCGAGATAAAGTTGGGATGACGCAACGACAGGGTGTAAATCGTGTATACAATTCCGCTCAACACAGAAAGCAGAACTAAGATCGCGATATTGCGACGGCGCCGCGAAGCAAACGTAATCATCGATTAATCCAATCTGATAGGGATTTCATACCATCCTGCATATCAATGCGTCGCAAGGCATCATGTGGACACGCTCGCTGGCATGCCGGTCCGCCCAGTTGATCAATACACAGATCACATTTGGTCGCTGTCAGGATCGGTGCATTGGTGTTCTGATCAAGAATCAGATCACCGTCTTCACCGCGTACCTCAACCATGCGGATATTGTGATAGGGACAACTGTTGGCGCATGTGGAACAACCGATGCAAGTCGCATCATTGATAACCACTTGTCCGGTGACCTCGCGATGGATGGCGCCTGTCGGGCAGCCAATCATGCAAACGGGATCAGCGCAGTGCATGCATGCGTTAGCGACCATATAATTCCCGACCTTTGGGCCATGTCGGATGAAGCGGGGATTATTGTCGTGAGCAGCGGCACATGCCCTTACACAGTCGTCACAACGGGTACAGCGATCGAGGTTAATCATCATTGTGGCGGTTCCATTGATGAACCGGTTCTCCACAAGAAGTTCGAGCATATCCTCATCAACCTCGGGATGAGTCAGTTCCTGGACGTTTTCCTCGGTGGCTTCATCAACTGCAACAGGCGGCGGTAGCAACTCCTTCGGAAGACGAGGATTTTCCGGGTCTGGTCCCAAGACAAACTTTTCAATAATGGGGGTTGGCACAATCAGAACGTCAGCATAGCCAACCGCGCGAAGGGAGTATTGAAAGGGCACAGCCGAATTCCCTCCATCATTTCCCCGGCGCCAGTTGTGCACGATCTCGTCAAAACCGTAGTGCTGTCCCTTACCCAGATAGCTTTTCGTCCGATGCCCGTGCCCAAACTGTTTGCTCAACCGCGTGAACCCTGACCGGATCAGGATGACTCCGTTGGGATAGTGTCCCTCTTCAGTGATAATCGGCTCTTTGGCGAGACGACTCGCCGCGCTCTCTCCAGCCAGCGTCTGATACGAGGTATGCCAGTCAAAATCACCGTAGGTCTCAAATACGGTCTGATTCGCGATTTCCGTTATCTCATCTTCGCTGAGATGCTGGAACATCGGTGTTGCAAGCAGATGCGTTTTCAGACTTCGTTCCCGATACAGCGCGTCAATATGCTCTTTCAAGGTTCGGTTGCGACGCCGTATGTCTCGCAGCCCCTGCCACCGGACCTCCAAAAGCTCAACTTCCCCTTCAGCAAAGATCGTCGCCGTCCGCTCTACCCGGCCAAGGGCCGCGATTTCGCCGAAAAACGCTCCGGTTTCGAGCTGAACCGTGTTATGCGCATCCAGCACTCCGGGGACGTTCTGCAGGAAGATCCGGGTGGCACTACCGGCGTCGCCCCTGGCTTGTACCCCGGAATCGTCGACATCGCGAGAGGTATGACGAACTTCGGGCTCTTTCGGGTTTCGCCACAACTGAGCTAGGACTTGCAGAAAGGTTTTGCGCTTTGGCTCAAGCCGACCCAGCATCGACGCGGGTAAACCGTCAAGAACAACACGAACCGCCCCGGATATAATGAAGAAAGCGGAGTCCCCGTAGTCGCCTTCCCGCACGATGATGTCGCCGCTTTGATAACGTCGAATCCTCGTATCGTTGTGCAAAATTCCGTGCAAGGGAGTAGACGGTGGAAAATCATCCGGATTCATTTCACTGAACGGGAGAATCGATAAGATACGGTTAACATCCGCATCAGTCATATTCGGGTCAAATGGGCTATCCCAACGTTGTGGGCGTGGAATTGCTCTCATCAACAATGCTCCTTCTTGTGTGCTAATAGTCCTGCGGGCTCGCTGATTTTCACCTTGAGCAGTTACGGTTGATAGACCGCGCCCTTATATTGGTCTTTCCCCGGCAGAAGCGCATCCAGATCCGCAAGCTGGCTGCCGTCATATTTTGCGCCAAACTGCTCGACCACCGCCTTTACCTTGTCGGCGGCATCCGTGAGTTCCGCCTCGTTGTTGGGCGCAAGCTTCGCTTTCCCGACTAAGTCCAGCATTTCTCCAATAGTGGGAGCGACAGCCTGGGATTTTCCCTGAATCTCTTTTAATTTTTCCATCGCATTCATAATACGCTGCTTCATCGCTTCAGTGTACGTGCCCTCGGCTGTGGCTTTCGCGAGCCCTCGAAGGCCGTATTCGAGATCGAGCGCTCTGCCCAGAACATACAGCACACGTCTGTGGTTCGCTCCGTCCTGATCGCCCGGCGCTTCACGGTTCTCTTTCCCATCCGAAATGAAAAAATTATGGCGGATTTCCCCCTGTAGCCATGAAACCAGTTCAAACGCGCTACCCGGCGGATGATCGGCGTTATTCACCAAATCTTCGTCTGGAACGGTGTGGCACTGATAGCAATTCTGCGCGACAAGATAAGTCTGATCCGGTCGAATCATGCCGAATTTTGCCGTCTCCTCAAACCGTTTCTGCTTGTGTTCTGGAGTTTCTGTCTCGCGGGTTGCCTGGTTCGGGCCGTAATCGCTGTGGAGATCCATCCAATCCTTGGCGGCACCGTGACAGGATTCGCAGGATACGCCGGCAATCGCACGAGCTCTTTTGCCTTTGGTCTGTGTTGTAAAATGGCACGTTTGGCAGCGGCTTTCGCGCTTGATACTCTTGATACCTAACTTCTTCGCGATCTCCTTGGCTTCCGGTGTGCGATGCAGTTCCTTATTTTTGAAATGTACCGTTGCCTCCCAAGCGGAGATTTCGGATGTATGGCATTCCCCGCAAGCCTCTGGCCCCAAGACTTTCGATGCATCCATGTCTGCAAAAATTGTGTATAGCCCCGAACTTAAAAATAGAACGAGAACAACTTTCCATAAAACGACATGCAATGCTGGGCATTTCTGTTTCCGATTCATTTTTTGAATTAAGTCCTTTCCTTTTCAGCTTTTGACTGGCTGTAAATTATTATGCCATAGCTCCATAGATTTAATTGTACTCCCTTAGGCATCTAGAGTCAAGTCGCCTTTCGGTACTGAGATACATGTTAAACATGTCCCGGCGTCGGGGGGGGTGTCCGGCGGCCGCACATAATCGACCTCACCTGATTTGATTGCGGTAAGGCACGTATTGCAATTTCCTACACGGCAGCCGGCATCGATGACAACACCGTTCGCTTCCGCGAAATCGAGAATCGATCCAGCGCTTGCGTCCCAGGCGCAGGTCTTTCCTGACTTCCCAAAGGTAATCTGCAGTTCAGCCGTCGGTGCCGACGCAATCGCCGAAGCCGGCGGCGCTTTCTTTACGCTTGCCGGACCGAAAGCCTCAAATTTGATATCTTCATCGGGTACGTCCCACGCCTCGAGACCCTCAACAAGCGACGTCATCATCGGTGGTGGGCCACAGATATGGAATTGGTAATTATTCGACGGCAACAATTCCTTAAACAGATCAACGCTCACGCGACCTTTATGGTGATAGTCCTCACCCTCAACTTCACCCTCTTTCGGAGCGCTGTAGCAAACGTGCAAGTGGACGTTATCATTTTCGAGAGCGATCCGATTCAGGTGCTCTTTCATGACATGCTCACTGCCGTTGCGCGCCCCATAAAAGAACCATGTTTCCCGCTTGGAGCCACTTTCGACAATCTCGTTGAGCATACTCAATACGGGGGTAACGCCAATGCCACCACCAATCAGAACCACGGGCCTTTCCTGGGTGGTATCTAAGAAAAAATTACCGCCCGGTGCTTTGACATCAACGATGTCTCCCTCATTTAAGTGATCATGGAAATAGTTCGACGCAAGCCCCGGAGGCGCATCTGGATTATCTCTCGGTGGGGGCATCCTTTTAATCGACACCCGATAGAGATCCGGGTTCGAGCACTCAGATAACGAATAGCAGCGAATTGTCGGTTTGGGTTGTCCCGGTTGATCATGCTGCGTCTGTATCTGAAGTTGAAAGGTCAGAAACTGGCCCGGCTTGAACGGCGGTAACTGCCGTTTATCGTGGGGGACGAGATAAAATGAACAGATCTGCTGGAGTTCATCTTCGTAAGCTTTTCGCTGGATTTCGAATTTGCGATACCCCTGCCACGATAGGTCCGCCTCAGTGCGGGCACGCTCATACTCCAAGCGATGTGCTTCAGCAATCGCTCTGGCGTCTTCCATCTGCTGGTTCATAAGCTTTACGGTTCCGCGGTGCTGACTCAGGGAGGTGGCAAGCACGGACACAACCAGGAGGAATAACGCCGCTGCGATGATTAAGCCAGAAATTTGTAAAAGTACGCCCATGATGACTCCTCTTGTAGATTGGTAATGCCGGTCGATGGTGAAAAGTGATTGTAAGTTAGTGATCAGTTCTGAATGACTCAAGCTTTTTCGATTCAGAATTTGATGAGTGTCTCAAGACGCCCACCGTACGCCTCATCACGGTCCCGTTGAACGGCGGCAAAGGCATCAAGTCGAACCAGCAGGCGTCGCCCAAATGCTTGTTGATAGCGCATACCGAACGCCACCGCATCATTCGCTTCATTGTCCCCACTGGTATCTTTGCGCCCGCCGACCTCGAATATCAGTTGTTTTCTCCCGAGTGCGAAAAACATCTGATAACCAATGCTCCCGCCAGCCACATCCATCGCCTGATTGCTCAACGGGGCTCCGTATCGACCCAGCCCTACCGACTCAAATAGGATGCCAGTGCGGCCCAATGGGCCACCCGCTGTAGGACTTCGCGCCGCCGAAGTAAATTGCTCAATTCCCCAAAAGCCATTGATATAGATCAGGTTATTGGCGAAAAGGTTGCTGTGACGCCCCGGTTGCCACGAGACTTCGCCCAGCAGAAGAACGCCTTGCCCCACCGCAGCGGTCTCGTCGTCAATCGCAATGGATGCGTTGACCCGAAGCGAAGTGCTGAAACGACCGATACGTTGAACCGTACTCAGCCCAGCGTACAAACCATCTCCTGTGTTGACATCGTCGGAGAGGACGTATACCACATCAAAACCGACGGTTTTGGAGAAAAAGTCGGTTTCGGTCAGTAACCCAAACAGGTGCGCCGATTCATCTTCGACGTTATTTCCTCGGTGGATGTTGTTCCAACCGTAAAGCGCGGTGATGCGCATGTTGGGAGCGCCAAACCACTGCAACGTATTCCGGGTCAACCCAACGGCATCAATAGTATCGTTGATGAGCAACCCTTCCTGAAAGAACAGTCCCTGCCTTCCAACGGATAAACCGATATCCAGTGAACTGGAATCGTCGTCATCCAGGAACGCGAAAATCTCGCCGATCTCCCCTTCAAAGAAGAAAGAACTGATGTCTCCATTAAATTCCGATTGCCACTGATCTTCGTCGTTCCCGATGTCCTCCGGCTCAAAGCGATACCCGGTAAACTGCCGTCCGCTGCCGGGTACCGACTGATCCAAGGGACGAAAACCGATGATCACTCTTTCAGTGCCGGTCAAGCGTAAATTGGCAAAAATTTCGAGTCGATTCGACCACTCCGAAGACCGCGTATCATCACCAGGCAAACCAGTCTCGAAAGTCTGACCGGCGGTACGAGCCGTTCCAAATACCCAAATCGCCGGCTGCCAGACGGTGCCGGTCGGCAACTTAATCCCTCGCATCAAGGCGCCCTGTTTTAACAGCGACTCCCCCAGTTCCAGCATCAGCATGGGACGCCTAGGAATCATCGCCTCCTGAAGCGGCACAGCTTTATCCGGAAGCCGACTCGGATCCGATTCGGCCCAGACGGATAGCCCTACGCCAATCAGCATTAGAAAGACAAGAGCGGCTTGAAGTTTGCACATTCGCCCATTCGCCCATCTATCTATTCTCATGTTCCCCTCCCCATTTTTCTACTGTTTCGGCGAGGTCTGCCCGTTTCCACGACACCTGAGAAACATCTTTTGCGGTGTCAATGCTTGCTTCGTATTCCCACACAACGACATGCCTTTCGACAATCGCATCGCCGATGTCGCGCGGGCTCATTCCATAATCAAAGCCCACAACATGAAGTGCGTGGATGAGGTTGATTGGGAACATGCCTGTAATCAGCTTGATATTGGCTTTATAGGGGACTTTGCCGGTGAGTGCGTTCCCCTTGACTTTGTACTTCGCCCAGCGGCTCCCCAGCGGCTTGATGCTCCTTTTATGGATACGTACACCTCGCGGATGTCCTGTTAAGACCGTTGAGGTCGTTGAGGGGCGAGAAAAGGGGAGTGGACTAGGTGAGAAATTCACCGGCAGTACCTGTTCATGTTCGCCGCCTTTGAGGTGCCGGGTAACGACCTTCGATTGCAGGTTAAACAGTTGCTTATCGCGTGATAATTGCCCATTCCGAACATAGATCGAATGACGGTCACGAACATCGCCGTTGGGGTCGAGATCCCCGGACTGGAAGACGACTGCCCCTTCGCTGTCTGTAATGGTAACCTGCAGAAAAGCCATACGCACAATGTTCAAGCTGGTTGGGACATTATGACCGTTGGTAACATTGCGCACACGAACCTTGAACTGGATGCCCTTCTTTTCATCGGCTTTCTCCGTCACGATTTCGGCAATCTGGTAGCCGTGCCGCAAGAGCAATACCATCTCTTCCCAATACTCGGCTAGCAGTTCAAATTGTTCGTCCAAAATGTCCCGCGCATCGTACCGGTCATCAATCTCAGCCCAACGCTCCGGAAAAACATAATCGTCAGAGACATTATCTTCAAACTCATCCGTGCCCCAACCCGCCTCGTGATCGAAAGTCAGCCATTCGCTAATCGTGGCCATTTCTTCGGCGTTGGGGTTGTGCGGAAATATGCCTGGATGGATGATGGAGTAATCCGGCCCGGCAAACATGTGATTGGTCAGCTTGCGGGGTTTCGTCTCTTTGCCACCCACAACCGCGGCTGGGCCTGTTCTATAATTTGGAATGTCTTTATCGACTTCAACGTGGCAACTGTTGCAAAGCGCTGAGTCGTTCAACTCTTCATCCTCTGTATACACCCCTGCTGCTTGCCCCATGTGACAATCCTGGCAGGAGACGCCACGCCCTGCCGCGGGCGAGCTTTTGTACTCGCTAAACGCTTCAATTTCTCGGAATCCATTAATCACCGTCAGGTCATGGCAGGTGCCGCAGAAGCCAGATTCATTGAGTTGGAAAAATCGTTGGACGTCGCGGTGGTATTCCATCCGGTCCAGACTGTACTTCGGATCAGCAACGGCCTCTTTGAAAATAGTTCCGTCGGTCGAGCCCAAAACGGGCTGGTTGAGGTCACCCTCGGCGATGGAAAACCGGGCATTGACTTTTCCGTAGGTTTGGTTGACGCGGTGGCATACAATACAGGTGATAGATTCACGCGAGATTGGATGGCGATCTAGATTACTCATGCCGGCGGCTTCACCGAGGATGGTGCCCACCGGGGTATGACATCGAATGCAAAAGTCATTGCTTGTTCCGTTAGTTAAGAACGAAACCGCTGCTTGCATTGTATTAAAGACTGGGCTCATTTGAGCGTAGGCGTGTGGCGAAACGGACCACTCGCGATAGTGTTGCGGATGGCAGGGTCTGCAAGTTTTAGCAGAGGGAAAGCGATTATCGAGGAAAATAGCTTCGTGGGGGTCTTCGGCAAAGAGGGTAGAAACGGAAATGATATAGATAAACAATGAAATTGTAAATTTCTTCATCATAAAAAAGTGCAAGAAATGCACGGGACAGTCGGGTTAATACGTGCGATTGCCTCCTTATGAGTACGTATTCGTATGCTTTAGCGGTAGATGCCAAT
>JAPUIP010000795.1 GCA_027296925.1 Candidatus Poribacteria bacterium
TTCCAAAAAAAAGCCCAGAGACAACGTCTCTGAGCAAGGAAAAATATATCCTAAACATCACCACGCAAAAAGTTCAATCAGCCCATCAGCAAATAAAATCCAACCGTACGAATCCGGACTTGGGGTCGTTCCGTGAAGGTCTATTTCTTTTCTGATGAGGTAAACTATAGAGGCGGTAACTGCTCTTTTCGGTAAGCAAGTTTTACTCGTCATCGTCGTCATCATCTTCTTTTACAACATCAAAGTCGTGGATATCCCTTCCCGCTTCGATCGAAAGGATGCTGAGTGCCGTTGCTGCCCCTTCTCCGGCAGAGATTATCGCTTGAGTCCTTTGTCCACGGGTCAGCCAGCCGATGACATAGAGGTTTTCAATATCGATTTTACCATCTCGATCGGCGATGACAGCGTCATCATTATTACTATCTCTGCTGAGTTCTAATTTATCGACGAGACCTTCTTCAAAACCGGTGGCGAGGATGAGATATTTTGCCTCATGCTTGTTGCCGTCAGCTGTACTCACGGCAAAGCCGGCATCGTTCTTCTCGATCTCAGTCACTTCTACGTCAAGAATTTTGCAACCGAATCCCTCGGCCTGTTTACGAGCGATTTCTTGAAACTCACTTCCGGTAATTTGGGGAATGCCTAAGTAGTTGTAGAGCATTGCTTTGTGCATGAATGTTTCATTCTGTCCAAAAACGGTTACGTCCATATCGTTCTTGGCAAGAAAAAGCCCGGCGCTCAAACCGCCCGGACCGTCACCAATTATTAAAACATCTGCCATGTTTGTTATTCCTTTAAGTCTGACTGGTTTTGTGATTAGGAGTTTGCTAAATGAAAGGTCAGGATTTTCAATGTGTGAAAAATATGTAGCTGATTTTAGCACACCTCATTGTGAAATGCAAGAACTAAATTGACCGTCAATTTGTGAATGGGTGAGCAATAGGGTATACTTTACTTTCATCAGTTCTTCGGTGGATGCCATCCCGCACATTCCATGCCCTCCTACAGTATCTGCTCCACCTCATCGTAGTTGTCTCCGACACGAAATAGCATCGCTTGCCGTCGATCACGTGTTACCTTCTCAACAGCCGCTACGACTTTCCCATGAAGCAGCCCTACCCACAGACCAGTACGCCATTTTCAGGCTTATGAGCCGCCTCTCGCTGGATGTGACTCAAGGCTTTCATATTTTGCTCTTGGGGAGACTCATTTTTGACACCGACTTTCTTTGCCATCTGTATTCACCTCTCCGTAAAACATAATGCGTAAAATGTGAAACATGATGCGTAAAGAACCTCTGAACCAATGAACGGATTTTGAACAAGCTGACAGCATGTCCTACGCTTCATTTACAAGCTCCCGTCTGAGTTCAGAAATCTGATCGCGCAAGACAGCCGCCCGCTCAAACTCCAAATTCATGGCGGCGTCCTGCATCTTCACCGACAGATCTGCGATTAACGCTTCAATTTCCTCCTGAGAGGTATCTTCTGAAACCTCGATTTTATCGGTTGATTCTGGCTTTTTGGACGCCCCTGCTAAGTCGGCGATCAGGTCGCGAATAGCTTTGTCGATGGTCGTCGGTGTAATTCCGTGTTCCTTGTTGTACGCTTCTTGGATTCTGCGACGCCGTGCAGTTTCGTTGACGGCGTTTTGGATGGCGTCTGTCCTTTCGTCCGCGTACAGAATCACTTCTCCATCGACATTTCGGGCGGCACGTCCGGCAATCTGAATGAGCGACGTTTCGGATCGGAGGAATCCTGCACGGTCCGCATCGAGAATCGCGACCAGCGAGACTTCAGGAAGGTCTAGTCCCTCTCGTAATAGGTTAATTCCCACAAGGACATCGAAGTTCCCTTCCCGGAGTTCCATCAGGATACGAGGACGTTCAAGCGTATCAATATCGGAATGGAGGTAGTTTGCTTTAATTCCCGCTTCGGTGAGATAATCGGTCAAATCTTCCGACATACGCTTCGTCAGTGTGGTAACAAGCACACGCTGATTGCGGGCAATCCGTTCGTTGATCTTGCCGATGAGGTGATCGATCTGCCCTTCCGAGGGCCGGACGATGAGCTTGGGATCGATTAACCCGGTCGGGCGGATGACCTGTTCGACAATCTGGGTGCTCTGCGTCAATTCATACTCGCTTGGAGTCGCTGAGACGAAAATTGCTTGGCTGATGTAAGACCAAAGCTCCTCAGACCGGAGGGGACGGTTATCAAGCGCAGAAGGGAGGCGGAATCCATAATCCACCAACTTTTCCTTTCGAGAGCGGTCGCCACGATACATCCCGCGTAACTGTGGGAGAGAGACATGAGATTCGTCGATGAATAGCAGAAAGTCATCTGGAAAATAGTTGACCAAACAGTAGGGCGGCTCGCCCGGTTTTAGGCCGGAAAGGTGACGGGTATAATTCTCAATCCCGGAACAGTAACCCACCTCACGCAACATTTCAAGGTCGAAACGTGTCCGCTGCTCGATTCGTTGCGCTTCCAGGAGCTTGTGATTTGAAACGAAGTATTCAATTCGCTCTTGAAGCTCGGCTTCGATATCTATCAACGCCTGCTCAAATTGTTCTGAATCGGTCATGAAGTGTTTGGCGGGATAGATCGCCACTTCGTCGTGGTCTTCGAGAACGACGCCGGTCAACATGTCAATCTCCGTGATGCGGTCTACCTCATCGCCGAAGAGTTCGATCCGATAAGCGTTCTGTGCATAAGCAGGGAAGACTTCGATGACATCGCCGCGAGCTCGGAAATGCCCCTGCCAGAAATCTACCTCATTTCGTTCATACTGAATATCCACCAGCGATCGGAGCAATCTGTGTCGCTTGATAACATCCCCCCTTTTGACCTCCACCTTTTGGACTTCAAATTCTTCCGGGGAACCGATGCCGTAAATGCAGGATACGCTGGCAACGATGATAACGTCACGACGTGAGACCAGTGAGGTTGTTGAGGCAAGACGCAGGCGAGTGATTTCTTCGTTGATTTGAACATCTTTTTCGATATACGTATCTGTGCTTGGGATATATGCTTC
>JAPUIP010000796.1 GCA_027296925.1 Candidatus Poribacteria bacterium
ATTGTCCAGGGGGGTGCACTGTTGCTGAGCCGGTAAGACGCCGATGTCGCTGAGGATGTGGCTAACATTCTGCGTGAGGACGGTGTGGTTGTGCTTTTAGAGACTCACGCACTTGGCGCGGAACGGGCAAACGACGGGGGCCTCCAGTTGACGGTCAGCACGCCAACGGAGCAACGCACGCTCAGCAGTTCACATCTGCTGGTCGCTACTGGTCGCGCCCCCAACACGGATCGGCTCAATCTTGAGGCTGCCGGTATAGAAACGGACAGACGCGGTTTTATACAGGTGAACGAGAGGTTGGAAACGAAGGTGCCGAGCATCTACGCCCTCGGCGATGCAAAGGGCGGCCCCGCTTTCACCCACATCTCGTATGACGATTACCGCATCCTCCGCGCCAATCTGCTCGAAAATGGCAACGCCACAACGAGTGGCCGCCTGGTGCCGTACACGGTCTTTATCGACCCACAACTCGGACGCGTCGGACTGAGTGAGCAGGAGGCCCGAGCGCAGGGACGAGACATTCGCGTCGCCAAAATGCCGATGGATTACGTGGCTCGAGCGCTTGAAGTCGATGAGACCCGTGGCTTCATGAAAGCGGTGGTGGATGCCGAGACCGACCAGATTCTCGGCTGCGCCATACTGGGCATCGAAGGCGGTGAGATTATGTCCGTGTTGCAGATGGCGATGATGGGTCAAGTACCATACACGGCTATTCGGGATGGCGTCTTTGCCCACCCAACGCTGGCGGAGTCATTGAACAACCTGTTTATGTATGGATTTGAAGATCCGACGTAATCAGGACTCAAGAATGAATCTGCTTGGTTCGACGGAAATGACTTCGTGACAAGGTTCTAATCTGAAATGCGCATTCGGCGATGCGATCTCTATTCAGATCGGATGAAACGCGAAATGCAATCAGGAGTTAAGCATGATGGAAATTTCTCTTGCAGGTTGGAGTATCAATCGACGTTTTAGAAATTCGGACAATCCCCTTGCTTTACTTGATTTTCCGCGACTCGCACGCGATGAATTTGGTCTCCATGCCGTCGAGTTGAACAGCCCCTTCTTTGTGTATGAGGATGCAAACAATCCGGCACAGAGCGGAATCTCTGATGCTTACCTGGACGAGTTACGCCGCCGAGCCGACGGTATAGACGTGAGATTGCTCAGTATTGCTGTCGATGGACATGGCAACCTGTCCGCGCTCGATGAGGACGAACGGAAGCAAGCGGTACAGAATCATACCAAGTGGTTTGGCATCTGCCAGAAACTCGGCTGCAACGCCTTTCGTGCGAACAGCGGCGGCAGACATGGCACCGATGCTTCAGAGGAGGAAATTGATCAGTGTGTCAAGAGCTTTAAGGAGTTGGCAGCCATCGGTGAAGAGACTGGCATTCGCGTGATGATGGAAAATCACGGCGGTGTTTCAGTGTCGCCGGACAACATCGTGCGAATCATGGACGCCGTAGATAGTGAGTATTGCCGCGTCCTAGCGGACTTCCTGAATTGGCGACCTGAAGACGACAAGGTCGAGAACTTGCGGCAAGTTGCGCCCTATGCCTGGGCGACGCACGCGAAGTTCCTCAGCTTCGATGAAAGCGGGGAGTCCAACGAGATCGACTGCAAAAGCGTCATGGCGATTTTCGAGGAGGCAGGATACACCAATCCCTTCGGCATCGAGTACGAAGGCCATACCGACGACCACGAAGGTGTCCTCAAGAGCAAGGCGCTCATCGAGCGGCACGCCTACTAATTTTCGGGCATGAGAAAATGGGTTAACGGGGAGGCGGGAAAACCGCAATTGGGGGATCTGTAGGTCGATTTTCCAAAATCGACAACAGGAGTTGTCCGGATTCCGTCGAGATTCGAATCTCGACCTACAAGTACTGAAATTGTCTCTCTTTGGAGGAATTATCCTCGGGCCTGCGCACTGACCAGGATTTCGTAGATGAGTTCATCGTAAGTGATTCCCGCGGCCGCTGCTTGCGCCGGTAGGTCGCTGAGGTCCGTCAATCCCGGCAGCGTATTAAGCTCCATGACATACGGCTGTCCATCAGTATCAACCCGCATATCGACACGCGATACCCCCCAGCAACCGATTCCTTTGTGCGTGTTGACGGCGATCTCCTGCACCTGGTTGGTGAGCGCATCCGGTAATCGTGCGGGGAGAATGAACTCCGTCATGCCTTCGGTATACTTCGCCTCATAATCGTAGAACTCTCGTTTGGGAATCAACTCCAGCACAGGTAGGGCACGGAGATCTTTCTCGATGCCAAGCAACCCCACCGTGACCTCCTGTCCCTGAATATATCGCTCGAAAAAGAGCTCGCCAAATTGGTGTTGTGTTTTCCGAGCCATCCGCTTCAACTCCGGCAACTCCCTGACGATTGATACCCCAATGCTTGAACCTTCTGATGCGGGCTTGAGCATCAGCGGAAATCCCAGGCGGTCCGCAGCTTCTTCGCACTGCAAGTCTAAGCTTTGATCCGGATCGATCGCAAGATAATCCGGGGTAGGAATATCCATTGTGGATAGTATCCGTTTGGTCATAACCTTATTCATGGCAAGTGCACTTGCGAGTACCCCGGAGCCGGTATAGGCGAACTCAAACGCCTCCAGAACACCCTGGATTGTGCCGTCCTCACACCCTTTTCCGTGCAATGCCAGAAATGCAATGTCGATTGATGCGGCTTGCATGCTATCCACCCAATCACCTTCGATTGGATCAACGCCGATGGCATCTGCCCCAAGTCGCTGGAGCGCCGCCATCACTCGCGCTCCGGACCGCAATGATACCTGCCGCTCTCCGGATTTTCCACCCATCAATACCGCAATTCGTTTCTGAAGCAACCATTCTTTCTCCATCTCTAAATCCCCTTTGGTGAAACTGTGATAAACAACGCCCTTCCAAACGGGCAATAATTATGCCGAGTTCCTCGACGAATGCCCCATCTCATTTGTGCGCCTTGCCTGCTCGACCATCAGATCAATCTGTCGACTACCTGCGTTCAGATTGACACAGGTGTGTTTATCCAACCTCATCTGAAAATTGTCCTCCGGATCTGAATCCATTAATGAATGACGCCACTTCGGCGCAGATCTTTTAAGATAAACTGTTCGATGGGTATGCGATTATTAATACGGATATAAGTCACACCACGATTCAGGCAAAAGCGCCTCAAGCCATCACAAAAGGCGTTAAAGCGTCTCGCATAACTCGCGAGAGCCTGCTCATTGACTGTAATCTCTTTGGACTGCCCGGTTTCTGCATCCGTTAACTGCAATTCGCCTGAAAGTCGTGGATGCATCTCATTATCGCTGAGCAGGTGAATGAGTGTCAAATCGAAATTTCGGGATAATAGCTGCTTGATTCCCACTTCATAACCGTTCATGTCCAGAAAATCTGAAATGATGACCATCACACCCGATTCCCGTGTATGGGTTACAAAGCGTTTCGCACATGCCGTCAGGTGTGTTTCCCCTCGCGCCACGATTTCCTCGACTCCCTGTGACAGTTTAGAAAATTGCGCTTTCCCGTAAGTGAGTGGTACGACCGGTGTGAGTTGATCTGCGAGCGCATAAATTGATACGCGATCCAAACTTGTCAGACCGATATAACCCAGTGCCGCGGCGATCTGTTTGGCATATTCCAACTTTGTCGGCTCACCGAAATCCATCGACTTGCTATGATCGATCCAGATAAAGACCGGCAGATCTTCCTCCGCTGTGAACAGCTTGATAAAGAGCCGATCCAATCGTGCATAGATGTTCCAATCAATATAGCGCAGATCGTCGCCGAGTTCATAGACGCGGTAATCGGCAAATTCAACGCTGGCGCCCCGGTTGAGGCTACGCCGTTCGCCTTTGAATTTGCCGCGAAATACATGTCGGGAACGGATCTGAAGCCGATCCATCTGTTTGAGAAATTTAACCGTTAATAGCGGCATTGTCTTTCATCCAAAATGGGAAGTCTGCTCGTCCGGTTCTTTCTCCGGCACCGATATTTTAGCAGACCATTCCCCAAACCGCCAGAGAAATGTCTGAAATTGTGCCCTTGCGCAAATCGCTGTCATTATGCCGCTTCCACCTTCATGGAATCTGAATTTTGACTTGCAACTCTCTATCAGAATGTGGTATATTTTCCGTGCTTTTTCGCAGTAAGGCTTGGAGAAAACAAGCGGGGCGTAGCGCAGCCCGGTTAGCGCGTCTGCTTTGGGAGCAGAAAGTCGGAGGTTCGAATCCTCTCGCCCCGATTCATTCACTACTTCGTGTATACGCCCGTAGCTCAGCCGGATAGAGCAACTGACTTCTAATCAGTAGGTCGCGGGTTCAAATCCTGCCGGGCGTGCCAGGTCATTTATGGTGGGTGTAGCTCAGGGGTAGAGCACTTGACTGTGGATCAAGTGGCCGTGGGTTCAAATCCCATC
>JAPUIP010000797.1 GCA_027296925.1 Candidatus Poribacteria bacterium
TGAAAGAGAAATTCCTGTTACGCTTGGTACGTTTGACAGGTATCAATACACACAACAAGCAACAAGGGTCTTGGCTATGGTGCGGTCGGGAACCCGCGGTTGTTGATGGAAGCAGTTTTCTGATGGCAGATACCACCGAAAATCAAGGAGAATATCCACAACATAAAAACCAAGCAAAAGGTTGCGGTTTTCCGATTGGTCGGATTGTTCTGCTGTTCTCGTTGGCGACCGGAGCCGTGCTTGATTCCGCCATTAGTGCCTTTTGTGTGGGTGAAATTAATCTCTTCCGTCGTTTGTACCCTCACTTGAAAGCGGGGAGTGTCGTACTGGGAGATAGAATCTTTGGAACTTACTGTGACATTTGCTTACTTTTGGCACGTGGTGTGGATGCTGTTTTTCGACTCCATGGTGCAAGAAAAACCGATTTCCGCAAGGGGAAATGCATCTCCCGCTGGGATCATATCATTCATTGGACGAAGCCAAAGAAATGTCCTGTTGGACTGACCCAACAACAATTTAATGCCTTGCCAGCACAACTGCTACTCAGAGAAGTGAGATTTCAAATTCCTTTCAAGGGATTCCGGACTGAGGACGTCACGTTGGTTACCACTCTGTTAGATGCCAAACTTTACTCGATGTCGGCACTCGCGGAACTGTATAGACTCCGCTGGCAAGTCGAACTTGATATTAGAATTCTCAAGACCACGATGAAAATGGAGCACCTTTGGTCGAAAACGCCCGAGATGATTCGCAAAGAATTCTATATCCATCTGCTGGCTTACAACCTGATACGTCAACTCCAATTTGAAGCCGGCATCGAGTCGGAGGCTCTGCCTATCACTCTTTCGTTCAAAGCTACCGTGCAGCATTTTTCAAACTTCGTTGTGTTGCTGGCTCATTCAATTGCGCAACGACGCATCCATTTCTATCATCAGTTGATTATGCTGATTTCAAAAGAAATACTCGATGTTCGCTCCAATCGAGTTGAGCCAAGAGTCGTTAAACGGAGACCTAAATCATATCGACGCATGACCGTACCACGAAAGCAGCTGAAACGCAAATGTAAGAACCGCAAAATCAATCCCCAAACAGCACAGATGACTCCAAGCTACTGAGTTGTGTCTCTTTTAGGACTCAGATGAATCGGTTAAGAATTGGTATTAGATGAATCTCCACACATTTCGCCCGGAGAAGACGAAATCTGGGGTGCCGTCGAAAGGGGTTTAAGCTATGTCCAGACTGGGTTTAAGCCGGCTCGAATGGTAGGGTATCTGAATGACGCTGAAGGATTCTCATCAGATAGAGTTCAAGTGAAAAATAGGTTGAAAGATGAAGGAGTTCATTCATGACGCAAACAAAGACTTTCGGGCGATTTCCCACATTAGGCGAGATGAAAGCTTACTACAACCGGGACGATGTGCTCTACGCACTATTGTATCAGTGTCAGCGGCGAAGCGTTACCGTTGCGCTTGGTGGTGAGCACGAGACGATTTACCCAACAAGCACAGCGCACCTCCGCGACATCATCAATGAAACGATACGGACACAAATCGAGCCAAAGTTCGACGACGATGCTGAGTGTAGCATAAATCTGAATGTACCGGTCGAGGTGTTTTGGACGATGGCGGATATCGATGTCGAGAAGTCGCCGCCACCGGGATACACGTTCCTCTGGCACGGCACAACCGCAGATCGGGTTGATTCAATCTTAGACGATGGTTTCCGGTCACAGGGCGAGGGCGTCGGCGTCTACTTTTCGCCAAAATTTGGCGTGTCGCGACACGTGGCGGAATGGCAGGCAAAAACGCGAAGGGAAACACCAGTGATATTTCGTTGTCTCTTTAAGGACGACCAGCTCGCGCAACTCAACACAGAAAGCCGGAAGGAGTACATTTTCCACCCATCGTATTACCTCTCGCTGCACGCCAATCTAACGATAGCCGATGGCGAAGCGGCTAAGGGATTTGACATGGTCTTTGAGAGCGACTACGGGAATTGGCGACGCTGTTTTGAATCGCTACTTGGGCCGATTCAGATGTTAGATGACTTCGGCGTGTTTTATCGGCTGAAATACAGCGGAGCGCGGAGTCTTCATGTGATGATCCCGTTCGAGGCGTTTCCCGAGGTGTTTAACGGGGCGAAGGTCGTCGAGCAATGGGACGAACTCTACCGCAACATAAACGGATATTTTTTCAATCGTTGTCAGATGGGTTGGGTGGACCGTCCTAAGGTTTTGCGGCTGGCTTACAGCCTCAACGAAGACAACGGGATGGTGTCCCTTCCGCTCAGCCGAGCACAGGTCGATGATTTCCGACCGTGGAAAGCTAACCTCCATGAGGCGGAGTTCGGTCGGCCGTGGTACGACGATGTTCCTGCAGACGCGGCAGAAAACACCCGTGACTTTCTCCATGAGATTTTCGCCGAGAAAAAAACGTGGAAGGCCATCGGCACAAGCAACTACAATGACCGCCAATTCCGGTTTTCGACCTGGCGTGGAAATGATGTGTGGGCGGGCTGGTCATTAAGCAATTCAGCAAGCGAATGGGTCGAAAGGCTGAAATCAGAGGACGCGAAGAGCAGGGTGGAAGCCGCATGGCATTTGATGCACGCCAACATGAGCGTACCTTCCACCGCGCTTGAGGTTGGGCTGACGGACAGAAACGCTGATGTCCGATGGTACTTGACGGAGGCGATGAATAAAACCCCCACCGACGAGACGATTCGATGCGCCGGAAGGATGGTTCTCAACGCCGATTCGTTCGTCTCGGCGAGTGCCGTCGATTTGCTCATTCACGCAGGACGGCAGCCAGGATGCAATTTAGGACCATTCTGGGACGGCGCATTCGCCTTCATCGGCGGACTGCAACTGCATGCGTTCAGGAGTTTTATCGCCCTGATTGAAGGGATGCATGCGACGCGCACTCAGGCAGCGTGGCAATCTTTCGCCGAATACGGCATCACCAAGATCGCCGCCCACCTTGCAAACGTGCTCACTGAACGTGAGCCGTATGAGACGATGCAGGCCTACCTCAGCATACTCAACCAACTGTGCTCGCCTGCCCGATTTGAATCCGACCCGGCATATTTCTCGATGCGGGCAACGCTCGTTCCCGGACTGATTCAATACTTGGCAACGGAAGCGGCAGATTTTCGGTATGTGCTGATGCTACAACGGTTTTGGCGGAAAGAGGCGTTGCTCATCGAGACGATTCGGCAATGTGGTGAAATGCTTTCGATGGCGGCAGCAGACCTGCCCTCAACACAAACAACGCCGGAAGCGGACCAACACCTCCGATCATTGGTTTGCGCAGGGCTGACAGATCTGACGTCAGAAGAGGTTTCCCGCTTGCTTGAGGTGGTTGCCTCCGCTTGTAGCACTCAACTCATACCTGTATTGATTCATCTGCTTTCACGGCTAGGCACCGCGGACATGGTCGCCGTAGTGACGCAAGCTATCAAGCAGCGGCGCGGTAAACAGCGTCAGGAGATTCGTCGCATCGCGACACGGACGCTCGGTGAAATTGAGGGTGAACAAGCTGTGTCGTTGCTGATTGCGCGGCTTGATGACAAACACGGCGGCGGGAATCGTTAGTCAGGGAAGGTCAAACCTGGCCAACTTAATATCTCTGCATTTTTTCTTTAATCGACACAGATTTTACCAAGTCCAGGGCACGTCCGTTAATTCAGCGCGTGCCAATTCTGACGCCAAACAAACAATTCTATCCCTATTTTTTCCCTGTTTTCAGTCCCAAATTGACGAGGTTCTTAGCTTCTGTAATCCTCTCACACCAAGCGTTTAAGTATCCGCTCTGAAATCCATTCGTCTATCCATTTCTATCCGAGTCAGATGCCCTTTAAAACGAGATGAGCTACTGCAATCTCTATCCATTTCAGCTCCATTCAGTTACAATTCTTTGCTTAAGTCAGCGGCATTC
>JAPUIP010000798.1 GCA_027296925.1 Candidatus Poribacteria bacterium
ACGAGTACCGCCTCGCCGTGACGATACGTACATTGGCAAGATGGTCATCGATTTCAACGGAAAGGTCGAAGAGATCGATTGCTGTCCAAGCGATGCCATCGCCATCGCGGTAAGAGCAAAACACCCGATCCTTGTCGCGAAGAAAATCATAGATGAGCAATTATTTCGACAATCGCAGGATTCTTGTGATGAAGGAAGCGAATCAGCTTCCGAGAAGAAGTAGGGGCGCTGCTTGCTGCGCCCACCCAAACCCTTTCCCCTTGTCTCCTTGTCCCCATTCTCTCACTTTCCCACCTGCTCATTCCTCCTTCTTTTCTTCCCTTCCTCCCTCCTAAAAAAAGTGTTGACAGAAATCGGCTGAGTCAGTAAAATCAGCGGAAATCTTTCGTGAGGGAGGGACAAGCAGATGTCGAAAGCATTACCACTCATTGCATACCCGGATTTAGAAGCCCAGGTGAAAGCCATAGAAAACGACGGCTACGTCTATTTTCCTGGCGTCCTCAATGCGGAGGAGGTCGCCGAACTGCGAGCCGCCATGGATCGGTTGGATGCGATACCCGCAAGTTTCGATAGGCACGGCACCCCTGAAAACGGCGGCTTCCTGAACAAACACATCAACAATGCCTTCAATCGAGATGTCGTGTTTCTTCAGTATCTTGACAAGCCGGGGATCACTGAGTTAGAAGAGGCCGTCCACGGAGATGATTGTCACGTCATCGGGATGACCGCGTGGACGACGGGGCCGGGGCGTCCCGATCAGACATTACATACCGATTGGCTGCCAATTCGTCTGCCGAAAGATGTGCTGGCCGATCCGCGGGTGAAAGTTCCCATCTTCATCACCACCGCCCATTACTATCTCGATGATCTCTATGAGGAGTTGGGCCCGACGAAGTTTGTTCCGGGCAGTCATGAATCGGGGAGAAGCCCGGAGGGCGCTACGGAATGGAAAGGCGCCGGCGAGCAAAGCATCCTGTGTAACGCCGGCGATGTCGTCATTTTTCGGAGTGAGGTGTGGCATCGCGGATCTGCGAATCGGAGCAACCAGAACCGTTATCTGTTACAAGTGCATTACGCCAATCGAATGATCACCCAGAAATTCCCGCCTTACCTCAACAAATTTCAGTTTGATGAAGCAATTCTTTCGCAGGCGACGCCTCGACAACGACGGCTGCTCGGCGAACATAGACCGGGGGCTTACGATTAGGCTTCAGGCACGACGCATTACGTTTTATGCAGCACACAAACAGAGGTGTTTTTATGAACCTGATCTTTATTGTTTCCGATACCTTTCGACGTGACCATCTCGGTTGCTACGGCAACTCGTGGATTCGCACCCCTTATCTGGACAAGTTTGCGAAAATCAGCACGGTCTTTGACGCCGCCTACCTCTGCTCGTTCCCGACCGTTCCCACACGGTTCGAGTTTCTGACCGGGAATGTCGCTTTCCCGACACGCGGTTGGCAGCCGATGCCCCTGGATCAAACGACACTCGCCGAACGCTTTCGCGGCGCCGGTTATATTTCAATGGGAATCTTTGATACCTCCAACCTGATGCGTCAGGGTTACAATTACATGAAGGGGTTCAACGCTTTTGAGTGGATTCGCGGGCAAGAGGGGGACGAGCATTCAATCGACTTGATGGAGGTCGAACTCGGCACGCCGCCCGAGCAACTTCGCAACGGATGGCAGCACAATCTGTATCAGCACCGACGGAGTACGCGCTTCCGCCTGTATGAACGGGATTACTTCGTTGCGCAGACCATGCAAACCGCTTGCGATTGGCTGGAGCGTAACTACGAGTGGGACAAATTTTTCCTGTATGTCGATACGTTTGATCCGCACGAACCGTGGGAGGCACCGGAGTGGTATCTGCGCCTTTACGAGAAGGAGGAGTGGACGGGAAATCGTCTGGACTATCCCAAAGGCGGGCCGGTCGAAGGGGTTTATACGGACGAGGAGATCCAACATATCCGCGCGCTCTATGCCGCTGAAGTGACGCTCGTGGACAAGTGGGTTGGACGACTGCTCGAAAAGATCGAAGATCTCGGGTTGCTGGAGAATTCGATTGTCGTGTTTGCATCCGATCACGGGACGCAGCATGGGGAACATGGGCTGATGATGAAGGGCTTCGGCATGTACGAAGAGACGGCGCGAGTGCCGCTGATGATCTATCATCCGACAGTCAAGCCGGGCCGGATTGATTCGCTGGTTCAACTGCCGGACGTGCCTGCAACGCTGCTCGATGCGGCCGGTAGCCCCGGATTGGAGGAGATCGACGGGCAATCGCTGCTGCCGCTCATGCGTGGCGAGGCCGATACTATCCGATCTATCACCTGTAGCAGCCCACAATTGCGAGCCGGCGGCGGGCACGGTTCAATGAGCGTTACGGATGGGACGTGGAGCCTGGTATTTTATAGTGACGATAAACCCGGTGAACTCTATTATTTACCGGATGATCCAAAGCAAGCGAACAACCGAATTGGGGATGAGCCAGAAATTGCGCATCGATTATTTGATGGGTTCATTGAATTCACCCGTCAGTACCGCGGAAGTGACGAGGTTTTGGCGCCACTGACGTTGGCGTGAAGCGTGAGAATATGAAGGACATGAATGAAGAAATCTGAAATTGCCAATGAACAACCCACCCCCAAAGTCATCCTATTGGTACTGCTGCTTGCGTTGCTCTGGGGCGGCAACTCGGTTTCGATTAAAATTTCCCTGCAAGACCTCCCACCGTTGGCGCTTGCAGGATTTCGCTTTCTCTTAGGGCTTGCGGCGATTACAATTTGGTCACTCAGCCGGGGCATTCGCATCCGCCTGAATCCGGGTGAGATGCTGCCCTTGATGGCACTGACGGTAATCTTCCTGTTGCAGATTATCACGCTAAATGTCGGCACGGGTTTCACAACGGCGGCGCGGTCCGCGATCTTCATCAGTACCTACCCTTTCTTCACTGCACTGTTTGCGAATTTCTGGGTGCCGGGAGATCGATTATTCATCAGGAAAACGGTAGGAATCTGCGTTGCATTTGGTGGCGTCCTGCTGACCTTTGCGGATAATCTGCAACTGGCAATCGATGGTGCCTTGGTTGGAGACCTCATTGTCATGACGAGTGGCGCCTTATTAGGTCTCCGTGTCGTCGTGACAAAACGTGTGGTTCAGTCCATCCATCCCTATCGCTTGCTGATCTGGTTGATGATCTTTAGCCTTCCATGCTTTTTCGGCTTGAGCTTCCTTTTGGAGAGAGACGCGGCTTTCCACCTCTCCATTTCCGGCACCGCTGCGATTCTCTATCAAGGGCTTGTTATCGCTGGATTCTGCTTTGTTGCCTGGACATCCGTACTTGAGAAGTACAGTCCGAGCAAACTGGTGGTTCTATTCTTTTTGACGCCGCTGGCGGGTGTCCTTTTAAGTAAGTTGCTCTTAGGTGATGAGATTTATCTGACGCTGATCGGCGGCGCGGTATTGGTGGCTTGTGGTATTTATCTGGTCAACAGAAGGGATTGATGGCTAGATAGACAGCACTGTTAGATCGGGGAGGATTTCTCTGCTCATTCTTGCAAGTCGTTGATTCCAAATGTGCGGGCATAATGAAAAAGGTACTGTTGAGCGTAGCCAAGATACTCACCAAAATAGTCTTGGGCGAACTCGCGGATTTCCCGAATTGAGGCTTCACGTTTTAAGTAGATTCGCTCCACGATACGCTTTATCCATACATCGATGGGTATGGCTTCGACATGCCCCAACGAAAACAGACAGATACAGTCCGCGACTTTCTCACCGATACCCTTTAACTGCATGACCTCCCGTTTTGCCTCAGCGTAAGGCATACGCTTCAGCGCCTGGATATTGAATCTCCCTTCCGCGATTGCCGATGACGCCTCCCAAAGATAAGGGGCGCGATATCCCATCCGACAATCGAACAGCGCGTCAACGCCGGCATGAGCGAGAGCTTGCGGCGTGGGGAACGAATAATCGACCTGACCATCGAGTGTGACTTCCTCACCAAATCGGGCAGAGATCGTTTGGATAATCCCTCGAATTCGAGGCACGTTGTTATTTTGGGACAGGATGAACGATGCCAGACACTCCCACACATCCTGATTCAGAATCCGCATTCCCCAGAAGGTTTCAATCGAACGGTGGATGATCGCGTCAATGTCCACTGCGTTTAGGATGGCCCGTAGATCGCGGTTGAGGTCGAGGTAATGTCGGAGGAACGTCTCGAACGAATCTGGTTCTTCATCGGCGGAACTCTCAACAATCAGCGTCCCATCCTCCTGGCGTATTTTGAGAAATCTGC
>JAPUIP010000799.1 GCA_027296925.1 Candidatus Poribacteria bacterium
AACCGTCCCTTCACCAAAGCGGGATTTGATGGATTCGATTCTCAGCCCCATGTCACCCGTCAGAAAGAAGGCGAACAAACCACTGAGCAACGCCGCCGCGATGCCTAACATACGCTGCTTGAATGCCGGCAGGGTCTCTGGGGCAAACACGAACACACAGACGAAAAACACGAACAGGAGTGAACCAAAGATCCACGTACCTTGCGAGCGGCTTTGGGCCCGGGTCAAAGGCTGCCTGGGGGGATTTTCGGATTTCCGAGTCATGGGTTGTCTCCTCGCCAGCCGTGTGAGAAATGTCACCTACTGGCGTCATATAACACCTTGCCCTTGCTCAAAGCCTCTTCAAGAAACGGATCAAACCCCGCAAGCCGATGCTCCAATTCTTCCGGTGTCAAGACAATGACATCCATGCTGAGATAACGTGGACGACAGACACTCGTCACTTGAGTACTACGCTTGGCGGGACGCTCATCGCTTTTCATGACCACGAGCAAGTCGACATCACTTTGGGGTGTCGCATCCCCGTATGCATAAGAACCAAAGAGGATGATTTTTTCTGGGTGGAATCGCTCAACAATCCGATGGGTAATCTCCTGAAGCAGCTTTGCTGTGACCTGCGGTCGAAGGCGTTTCCAATCCATGATTGATGTGTCTTTCGAGGGTGTCATTGATGCGTCCTAACCTTTCAACATTTCGGCAATCCGCGATAGACCACCGCTTCCGTCATCAACGCGATGAGTAGAAAAATTAGCCCTAAGCCATAGAACCCCAACAGCAACTTGCCGATCGCAAACAACGTACAATAGATGAAGACCGAACCGAGTAGCCAATTCATCAGCGCCGGTGTACCATTTTCGCTCATTGATTTGACGTTTGCACGGCGGGCAATCCCTCCCCACCAACCACCACGCGGTCGCACGCGATTATAGAATGCGATCAACGTCTCCTCTGAAACGGGAGAGGTTATCAACGTTGCGGTGAGCCATGCCGCCGTCGAGATTGGCACGATGATCAGCATCTGAATCGCAAAGTTGTCTTTCGTTTGGGGTAACGTAAACACAACCGCAGAGACAACCGCAGATGCCACCATCGCCGCAATTTCCGACCATGCGTTAATCCGCCACCAATACCACCGTAGGATCTGCACCAGCCCGATACCCGCGTTGAGGGCAATCAGGAACTTCCACGCGCCGGCAATCGAATTCATAAACAGACTCGTCACGCCCGCAACGACCATAATCAGCACCACCGAAATCCGCGCAACAACGACATAGTGGTGTGCGTCGGCATCGGGTTTGAAAAAGCGCTTATAAAAGTCGTTGACGAGGTAGGACGCGCCCCAGTTGAGATGGGTATCAATCGTTGACATAAACGCCGCGAGAAACGCTGTTATCATCAGACCGAGCAGCCCGGCTGGCAGGTATTCGAGCATCAACATCGGATAACCGGCTTCGGCATCTTCAAGACCGGGGTAAACCACCATCGATACCAACGCGACAAGAATCCACGGCCAGGGGCGCAAAGTGTAGTGCGCAATGTTGAACCATAGCGTCGCGAGCAGCGTGTTTCGCTCGTCCTTCGCGGCGAACATCCGCTGGGCGATGTAGCCGCTTCCGTCTACGCCATTCGATGCCCACCACTGCACACCGAGATAAACCCCAAATGTCAGTATCGCCATCTCTCCCATGCCCAGGTCGGGCAGGAAATTCAAAATGGTGTGGTTTGCGCCGTGGACCGCTGCCAGCTTTGTTTTGAGCGCTCCAATGCCGCCAACTTTGACCACTGCAATCACCGCTAAGGAGATCGAGCCAATCATCGCCATGCAGAATTGGACGAGATCGGTCATCACAACACCCCAAAAGCCGGAAAGCGCGCAGTAGATGCCCGCGATCAGCATACACGCGAGAACCGCGACCACCTTCCAGGCGGCGGTGTCCGGCAGATTGAGGGTCAACACAATGATCTTCTGCATCGCCAGAATGACCCACCCCATGGTGATACAGTTAATCGGCAATCCGATATAGAGCGCACGAAAACCGCGCAGCAGACTCGCAGACCTGCCGGAGTAGCGTAACTCGGTGAGTTCCACGTCGGTGATGATCTCCGCTCGACGCCAGAGACGGGAGAAGAGGAATGTCGCCAACATCCCGCTCAGCACCATGTTCCACCAGAGCCAATTCCCGGCGATGCCATCCTTGACAACGAGCCCTGTGACAGCCAGTGGCGTATCCGCGGCAAACGTCGTCGCGACCATCGACGTGCCTGCGAGCCACCACGGCAAATTTCGTCCGGAGATGAAAAATTCGTTGATATCCTTGCCGGCACGTTTGGCGTAGTGGATGCCGAGTCCAAGCGCAAAAAGGATATAGCCAATGATGATTGCACCGTCAATCGGTGAGAGTTTCATCTAAAGTCCAATCTCCTCCAGCGTTTGTGCGTCAAGGGAACGTTTATACAATTCAGTGAGTCCTGGAGGCATGTCTACCAAGATACAGGAACACATGTGCAAACCTTGTCGCATGTACAATAAGTGCCGCCCCGCGTTGGACTTTTTCGGGCTTCAAATGCTAAGTCCTCTCTTCTCGCCTTCAACAATTTTTCCGTGAGCTTTTCCCCTGTGGCGCATCCTCTTAGGACCTTGATGGGGTCAACGTTTGGTTCAAGGTCGAATTCTACATCCTTATCCAGAAAGGTAATAATCACCTTTCGTTCCTCTTCATAGGGAATTTCCTCTAACGGCTTAATTTGGGTGCCGTCGTAAATTCCTCTGATGGCTAACATGATTTGCCCTCTCCTTTGCCTCCCGAAAATCCAGCTTCATCTTATCACGAACCCGATCCGAAATCAAGCGAAATCGGGTGAGAAAATTTCCCGGTTTCGCTTGCCAGACTCCCACAAATCTGCTAAAATAACGCCCGCAATCCAACCGATTATTGATTCTCCCGCCATCGAAGGAGACAGCAATGGCACAATACGGGAAAGGCTCAACCCATCCCTCGGAACTTCGCGAATTTGAAGATAGCCAGACCGGCGCCCATATCTACCAACTGACAGATCAGCCCTCGATTAACCACAACCTCTACTTTCTCACCCCATCTTTCACGCTAGATCAGCAGCAGGTTATTTTTACGTCTTATCGATCCGGCGAGCCAAACTTTTATAAGCTCAAATTCCCCGATGGGGAGCTCGTCCAATTGACCGATACCGATGGCATTCACGGATACTCGGGAATTATCTCGAAGGATGGAGGGGAACTCTTTTACACTCACGGAGATACGGTCAAAGCCATCGACCTTGAGTCGCTGCAGGAACGGACACTCGAAAGGTTCGATGACGGCGGGCTCGGTGAGTGCAGCCTCAGTAGCGATGGAAAGTACCTTGTCACCGCAATGAAGCGAGATGGCAAGTCGCATATCACCGTCACAGCGACCGATGGCTCAGGCGGGTGCATCATTCACACATCTGAAAACCAGACAATCATTCACCCGCAATTTCACCCCAGACACCCGGATCTGATTGCGTACTCCGGCGACCCCGCTCCGCGGATGTGGACAATTCAGCGGGATGGCACGGAGAACCGGTTGCTCTATCAGCACGGCAACGAGGAGTTCCTTGTTCACGAGACGTTTTTAGGAGATAAAGCCGAAATGATCGTCACGCATTGGCCCTACGCCCTACGCCGCATTTCACTTGAAACGCTGGAGCTGCAAGCGATTTCGGAATTCAATGCATGGCACATCGCCAGCAACCGTGCCGGAACGCGGGTACTGTGCGATACGGTTCATCCTGATATTGGGTTGCGGATGGTCGATGTCGAAACCGGTCAGCATGACCCGATTTGTTATCCTCGGAGTTCGTGTCAGGGCAGCCAGTGGAAGACAGATCGCTATGCACTTGCCGAGGATTGGGCGGCTGCGCAGGCGGCGGATCGGGCGGAATCACTGAGCTGGATGGAGATGAAGGTGGACACGGTTTACGGCCCGCAGTGGACACATCCCCATCCTTCCTTCAGTCCAGATGAAAAGATGGTGGTGTACACGTCGGATGTTTCTGGACACCCACAGGTGTACGCCGCGGTTGTTCCGTAGCTTCACAAAAGGAGAGTAATACCACGTTTTGTTTCAAATGAGACTATTCCGGCATAGGCTTAGGTCATTCTGAGCCCTTCGCTTCGCTCGAGGATAAACTCCGCGAAGAATCTCAGGACTGCAATCATAAAGCCAACAATAGATTCTTTACTCTGCTGCGCTCCGTTCAGAATGACAAGAACGAATCGTCTCACTTCTAACTGAAAATGGTATCATATGGCAAAGATTTATTCGCGTGGAGAGAGGTGTCTTGCGCCTATTCAGAGGAAAATATTGGATGTGAACGGATACCATCAAACGCCCGCTCTTCCGTGGCAAACGCCTTCACTTTCTTGTCAAGGTCAATTGCTCTTTTGAGGGCATCAATGGCTTTCTCGCTTTCGTCTTTGAGGGCATACGCGCAAGCGAGATTATAGTGTGCCAGTGCAGCATTGGGAAAGATCTGAATCGCCTTCTCACACGATTGGATTGCTGGATCGGGCAGATTCTGCTTCAGGTAGACGGTTGCCAGATTAATATAAGCCTCTACCGCATTCGGCTGTATTTCGAGGGCTTTCTGGAAGGCAGCGATTGCCTGATCGTATTTTGCTTTGCGCAGAAAGGCTTGACCGAGATTATTGTAGGCAGATGGTTCTCGCGTGAAGAAAAGGGTATACTTTTTGTGTCGAATGGCTTTGGTATACGCTTCGATGGCGTCGTCGAATTCACCGTTTCTCAAATGGAAAAGGGCATTGCGCGACTTATCGTTAAACTGAATCTGATGGTGCCAGATCCAGATAAACACAATCATCGCGATGATGCAAATAGACAGGATGACGTTTTTCATAATTTGGGGTCGTTAATCTTCGGAGCGGGATTGAGCGCTTGCATTCATTTCAAGGTAGATTTTAAGGAGGTCGTCAATTGATGAAAACTTACGGATTTGGAATTATCGGTTGCGGCATGATCGCTGATTTTCACTCAGCGGCAATCGCCGAGCTTGAACATGGAAAACTGGTCGCTGTCAGTTCAAGGAACGAAGACAACGCAAAACGGGTTGCCGATCGCTACCAAGTGGATCGGTATTCCGATTATAATGAAATGCTGAAACGCAGCGATCTCGACATGGTTTGCATCTGCACCCCCAGCGGCGCTCATCGAGACCCAGCCGTCGCCGCGGCCAAAGCGGGAAAGCACGTGATCGTCGAGAAACCGCTTGAGGTTACCTTGGATCGCTGTGATGACATCATTCAGGCATGCGACGATGCGGGTGTCCGGCTATGCGCGATCTTTAACTCGCGTTTTAGCGAAGGCAGCCAGTTGGTGAAGAAAACGATCGACAGCGGCAGATTCGGCAAAATTACTTTGGGCGATGCTTATATCAAGTGGTATCGCTCGCAGGAGTATTACGACAGTGGCGGCTGGCGAGGCACGTGGGCACTCGACGGGGGCGGCGCGTTGATGAATCAGTCGATTCACGCTATCGATCTCCTCCAGTATTTTATGGGACCGGTGAAAGCGGTACAGGCATTTACGCATACGATGACGCATGAACGGATCGAGGTCGAAGATGTCGCCGTGGCCGCGCTTCGTTTTGAAAACGGCGCGTTAGGCGTGATTGAAGGGACAACAACCGCTTATCCCGGTCTACTCAAAAGGACTGAAATCTCCGGCAGCAACGGCACCGTGATCCTTGAAGAAGAGGACATTATCAAGTGGGAGTTTGAGCCCGAAACTCCTGAAGACGCTGAGATTCTTCAGCGATTTTCGGAGACCAGATCGGGGGGCGGTGGTGCGGCAGATCCGCGGGCGATCAGTCATGAAAACCATCGGCGGCAAATGGAAAATCTCATCAACGCCATCGAAGCCGGGACGCCACATCTTGTCGATGGGCGTGAGGGGCGTAAAGCGGTCGAGATTATTCTCGCCATTTACAAATCGAGCCAGGAAGGGCGAATGGTACATCTACCATTGTAAGATCAATGGAAATTGGGAAACCGTGAAGATGACTTTCCTCTAGTTTCCGAATCTCCTTGTTTTCTCTGCTCTAATTCAATCGTATTCCAGAATTATCTTGATTGCTCGATCCTTTTTATGTAAGGAGAACTCGAATCCGCGTTGCGCTTCCGTAAAGTGGAAATGGTGCGTGATGATGGGTGAAACGTCAATCCGCCCTTGCGCAATCATGTCCATCGCCAACGGAAATCAGCACTGTACCTTCAGGATCGGCGGAAATATCGGGTTGGTCTATATCAATAATTTCAATCTGACGGG
The DNA here is from genome assembly GCA_027296925.1 of Candidatus Poribacteria bacterium. Taxonomy (GTDB): domain Bacteria; phylum Poribacteria; class WGA-4E; order WGA-4E; family PCPOR2b; genus JAPUIP01. Next base: position 6,342 of record JAPUIP010000799.1, read on the forward strand.
GCGCAACAATTTGAGC
>JAPUIP010000008.1 GCA_027296925.1 Candidatus Poribacteria bacterium
GGATACCGAGGGCAATGTCTCCCTGTATCTCTGTAAGGAGCAACCGTAATGAATGAAGCAACTTACCAGGTCGGTGCTGCCAAGATCGACATCACCCCCGATTTTCCCGTTCGTCTCAGTGGTTACGGTGCCCGAAGCACAGAGTCTGAAGACGTCGAGCAGCGGATCTGGGCGAAGGCGCTGGCAATCCGCGACGGCGACGGAGGCCCGGCGCTGTTGATGACTGTTGAGAACTGCGGCGTGCCCAATGCCATGACAGAGGAGGTCGCCGCAGAACTGAAGCGAAAAGCCGGCATTGCTCGCGAGCGACTTGTCATTTGCTCGACGCACACCCACAGCGCGCCTTGCCTTTCGGGGGTGCTGCCAACCCTCTTTGGACAGCCCATCCCCGACGAACATCAGGCGAATATAGATCGCTACACCCGCGAGTTGACAGGGAAACTGAAGGAGGTTGCCTTCGCGTCACTCGCCGATCTCCGCCCCGGCTTCCTCGATTGGGGCGAAGGGCGTGTCGAATTTGCGAATAATCGGCGGACACCGGGCGGGGCTACTGATCATGCGCTGCCGATGCTTCGCGTAACAGACGCGGACGGCAAACTCCGGGCGATCCTCGTCAGCTACGCCTGCCACTGCACGACGTTGGGCGGCGATTTCAACGCGGTTTGCGGCGACTGGGCGGGCTACGCGCAAGGCTATATTGAAGCGGATTGCCCCGGTGCGATCGCCATGGTAGCAATCGGCTGTGCCGGAGACGCAAATCCTGCACCGCGGCCCGGCTTGAATTTTGCGCGGCAACACGGCCACGCGATTGCTGCCGAAGTGAACCGACTGCTCGGAGAGGGCCTCGCTGCAATCCACGCAAAACTCAGTGGTCAGGTCAAGCGGATCGACTTGCCCTTCGACACACTGCCGCCCCGTTCCGAATGGGAAGATCGCGTAAAACAGGGCGGTGCCATCGGCTATCACGCCCAGGCACAACTTGACCGACTCAATCGCGGCGAAGCTTTACCGACAACGCTCTCCTATCCTGTCCAGACCTGGCACTTTGGGGATGAACTTGCAATCGTCTTTCTCCCCGGCGAAGTTGTGGTCGATTACTCGATTCGCCTGAAGAAGGAGTGTGATCCGACGCGCCTGTGGGTCAATGCGTATTGTAACGATGTTCCGTGTTACATCCCTTCGCGGCGTATCCTGAAAGAAGGTGGCTACGAAGGCGAGGGAGCGATGATCTACTATGATCGCCCAACGCGCTTTGCGCCAGCGGTGGAGGAGATGATCATCAGTACGGTGCATCAATTGCTGCCGGAGATGTTTCGTCTACAGCGTTCTTGACATGACGTTGAGTATTTTGACTTTTTAATGTAGCACACAAAAGTCTCTAAAATTTACTCAAGTCAAGGTACTTAATGCGACTGGGTTCGCTCATCTGCGTATCCCATAAAGGAACAAATCCCCCATGAAACCGCTGAAAATTGGAGTGGGTGGTCCGGTCGGTTCTGGCAAAACCGCGCTCATCGAGAAATTGTGCAAAGCGATGCGGCAGGACTATGAACTGGCTGCGATCACCAATGACATCTACACCCGTGAAGACGCTGAAATGCTCCTCCACGCCGAGGCCCTTTGCGCAGATCGCATCCTCGGTGTGGAGACCGGTGGCTGCCCCCACACCGCCATCCGCGAGGATATTTCAGGGAATCTGGAAGCCGTTGAACAGATGACAGGCCGCTTTCCGAATTTAGATATCTTATTCCTTGAGAGTGGCGGAGATAACCTTGCCGCGTTCTTCAGTCCGGAGTTGGTTGACGCTGCCATCTATGTCATCGATGTCGCGGGCGGCGATAAAATCCCGCGTAAAGGTGGGCCGGGAATCACCCGCTCGGATCTGCTTGTCATCAATAAAATCGATCTCGCTGACTACGTGGGAGCGGATCTTCGCGTGATGGAACGAGATACAAAGCGGATGCGGCGGAACAACCCTTTCGTCTTTACAAACTTACGAATCGGTAAAGGGGTTGAGCAGATTGTTTCTTGGATTCAGCGTGAACTGCTTTTTGAAGGCTCATGAGGCATAATAGCTAGTGGACGTCGGCGGAAGTTCTTGCCCCACGCCGTGAGGGTTACATATTTACGCCGCAGTATACTTAGGTATAAAGGACAGGCGTTGAACCATAGACGCTGGAATGGTACGCCGCCTCAACACACGCCATGGTTTTATACGCATCGTCAATGGCGGTTGGCAATTCATTGCTTGGGTCCTCAAGCTTGCGCATGAGACTTGCCATCGTGCCGATAAAGGCGTCCGGAAACCAGGTACCGTCTATATTTACAGAAACCCATTCGGGCGTTTTTCCCTCCCTGAGAATGCAGTATTCAAACGCATCTGCCATGCCTTCGGGATAATCCATCAAGACCCCCAATCGGATCTTGATTGCTCCTTGAGTTCCCTCGAATTTGAGATAGGACTCCTGATGCTCCAAGCCATATTCATGGGCATGGTTGGCGGTAATATTTGCCCTTTTGACCTCCCCATAATCCATGATAATGTTTGACCGAACATCAGCCATGTTCATCATCTTTGGGTGTTTCACGGTTTTGGCGTACACCCCTTGTGGGTCTCCAAAAAAGGAGCGGATGAGATCTATGTAGTGAATGCTGTGGTATAAGATTTCAACCCGCGCGCATTTTTCCAGAAAGTCCCACAGATGCCACGGCGTGTATACGGTCACCCGAATTTCGATGTCGTGCAGTTCGCCGATATGTCCGTCGTCGATGATGTTTCTCGCCGCGATGACCGGGGGCGCAAACCGCATCTGAAAATTAATGGCAGCCGTAAATTCCCTTTCCTTACATATCGCTTTAATCTCCTTCGCCTGTGCAATGTCTTCCCCCATCGGTTTCTGGATAAGTAGTCCAGCGCCCTGCGGGAACGCCGGTAGGAGTTCCGTCAAAGCAGAAGCGGGCACAGCGATGTCAAAAACGGAGTGTGTCGGCGCCTCTGTGACCGCCTGTTCCGTTGACTCGTAGACATTGGGGATGTCAAAGGTTGTTGCCAGTGTGTCGGCTTTTTGCAGATTGAGATCTGTGATGCCTGCCACTTCAAAGCCCGCCTTCCGGTAGGCTGGCAGATGGGCATCCTTCATGATACCCCCCGCACCAATGCACACGATAGGTCGGCTCTGATTTGGCATCGTATGTCCATATTGAATCTGTATCGCAGTCATTTCCTCCTCCGGATTGTGCTGCTACCTGTTCGGCAGCCATTGACGGAAGAACCGCAGCCAGTTGCCGTGGAAAATATTGTCAATGTCCGCGTCGCCGTACCCACGGTCCGCAAGGATTGTCGCTAGCTTTTGCAGGTCTGCCGTCGCTATAAAGTCCGATGGCATGTGGTACGTGGCGCCCGTGTCAGTACCGATGGCGGCGTGCAACGTATTTCCTGCCAATTGGCAGACATGGTCAATGTGGTCAACTACCGCCGTTAGCTTCACGTTTTCCGGCGACGATTCGCCGTGCACCCAACCGGGGACCAGCATCCAGGCGTCCAGCGTCGCGCCGATGACCGCGCCACGCTCAATGAGCTTTTCGATCTGGTCGTCGGAGAACTGCCTGTCTCCGGTCACCAGCGCGCGGCAGTTGTTGTGGCTGGCAATCACGGGCCCGCTGAAACGATCGAGCGCCTCGTAGAAACTGGGGTCGGAGAGATGCGTCAAGTCGAGGATCATGCCGATTCGCTCGAATTCCTTGAGCAGTTCGATTCCCCTTGCTGTTAGCGGGCCGCTCACGCCGGTGCCGAACGCATAATGGCTCTTGCCGAAGTGCGCCAGCATCACACTCCGCAGCCCATCCTCCCACCATGCCTCCGCCTGTGACGGCTCAACAATCGGGTCGGCGCACTCCATGGACAGGATGATACCGACGGGCAACTTTTCATTACCGCCTTGCTGCCATAGTTGCCAGTGGGCATCCAGTTCGTCAGACGTGCGGATGAGCTTAATCTCGCTCTGCTGCTCAAGGATGCGATAATACGCCAACTGCCCCTGGCCCCATGCGTAGGCCATGCGTTGTGTGCCGTAATCGAGGTCTATCCGCCGGTGACCTGTGGCGGGCTGAATTTCTCGGTTTGCCCGAACCGCGATAGAAGACTGACAGACCGCCACGCCGGCGCGGCGCATCTCCGGCAGGCTGACCGTGGCCCCACCACGCTCAAGCGCGTCAGTCATGTCGGCTTCCCGCGCGTTGATCTGCGCGACGGATTCGGTCTGGTCGCGGTTGTACGCCAGCGCGAACACCGCCAAGTCTAGATGACCATCGAAAATGAGTTTCATCGTGAACC
>JAPUIP010000080.1 GCA_027296925.1 Candidatus Poribacteria bacterium
TGATAACCATCCGGACGCTTGCCGATAACATCGAGATACAGGTTGATTTTCGCATGCGCGTGCACGCACAAGTCGGAATCAGCCACGTTACTTCCCTATCGTCCGAAATTTCGTATCTTCAGGCAGGAAGTCAAATTGAAACTTCTTGTCGCTAATCTCTGCGTTAACTTCGGGATTCACTATTTTCAATACGACCCGCGTCTCTTCCATCGGGCGCTCAATCTCAACTTTGTGTGGACGCCGGAGAATGCCGCCAACATCTCGATAATCGGAAAACTTTGTCTGCTGAAAGATCGTTCCATTTTCATCACGGATGTTCCAGTCGCTGACCTGTGGCTCGGAATCGCGCACAAAGATTGTGATTTCTTCAACGTGCCCGGACTTCACGCCGGGACGCTTCACAACGTACTTAGCGCCGGACTGTGCAAGCGACAATTCGCGAGTGCGTCCATCAAGGAAAGGATTGGCGAAAATCGCGCTACGGACATCGGAAATTCGCAAGTCCACGCCAAAAATCTCCTGTAACACCTGATCTTCCAAAGCTTCCAAAATGGCTTCCTCTTCATTGACCATGTAGAGCAGAAATTGCCCGCGCGCTGCAATCACAACCACCCGTGGTTCATTGTAGAGGCCCAGCGCTTGGATATGTAGGAGATCCCCGTCAGTCTTCGATTTTTTGTACCAGAGATATTCGCGGACTTCCTCCTTTTCGCCCTTTTCCTCAATGGTCACGATCATTTGCATTTTGAGCGTTTCAGTGAAATCATACCCCAATTGCAATTCTGCGAGGATTGATTTTAACTTTTCGGTGTCCGCAGGAGACAACTGAAAACTAGCAGTCGAACCGCTGCATCCACCGAAGAAGATGGGAAAGCAGAGCAGGGCCAGAATGACGACGGACTGCGTAAAACGTAAAATGTAAAACGTAAAATGTGACATGTGAAACGTAAAAGTCAGTTTTCTCCTGGTTGTGCGCGTCTATCTTTCCGGCGTTGATGTATCAACTACCCTCACCGCCTTTGCGTATCAATTTGAGTAATTTGCCATCCATCGTCAGATTCGATCAGCCGAAAAAACAGCTTACCCGAAATCGTGGCCGGCGAACCCGCTGCCGAAGCCAAGGTAACGATATAATCTGCTTCTACCGTCGCTGTCCCGGTCTCAGGTTGGATGCGCAGTCTTTGCAACGAAAGATCGATCCGCGTATATTTCTGAAACAGCCCGTCCATCTTGTCCTTCAGTTGTTGGTAATCTTCACCATCCCTCAAATAGTTGGGAGATATAGTTGCCATCAATGCAGACAGATTACGTCTTGAGTAAGCAGACGCATAAGCCTGTACCACGCCCTCGATCTGTGTCTCGGGCTCGTCGCCGGCAATCTCCGTAGCGGGTGGGGTCGGCTCCGATAATGCCGCTTCAGGAAAGGGCGCAGTGGGTGCCTCAACGAAAATTTCATCAAGCAGTTGCTCGTCAGCTTCCGCCTGGCTCGTTGTGACGGATGCAGCCTCGTGCTTCTTTTCAAGTCCATAAATCTCAATTTCCGTGAGCCGGATTGTTCCACGCATGTAGCGGTAGTAGCGGGTTTTTCTGTAGGTTTCGGTATCGTTTGTCAGGCGGATCACGATGCGAATCTTTGATGTTCGCACCGGTCTAAAGCGAACCACGATGCGTTCCGCTTTATTGTTGCGGATGCTGTCGTGCTGGTCGCCGACCTTTTTATTGAGTCGGTCTACGTTATTCCACCCTTTCGCTTGGGGCGCCCAATATTGTACGACCAGATCGCTGACACCGTATTGACTCGCGGGGTATTTTTCCGAATCCACGGTGTGAATAATCGCTCGGGTAATCAGCTTTTCCTCTGGGAGTTCAAACACAATCCATCCCATCGCCGAAGGAATTGTAGCACCGAACGCTCCTAAACGACTCAGACCTCTCGCTTTGAAATCCTCGTCTTCAAAATCACGGGGATCGACCCGTTCCTGCAGATTGACCCGCTGACCGCGCCGCATGGCACCCAGATTTTGTTGCAGCAACTGACGATCCGCAAACCATGCGTTCTCACCATAACCGGTATACCTGCCGTACTCGTAGGGTCCGTCGAAATACGCTTCCCAGCCTTCGCCGGCATCCCAGTCTCCCAATCCCGTAATACCGTCGGCTAAAGTTGAAATCGGGTGATCTGGGTTGTCCTCCGATGCGAAGACCGCCGTCCCGTTCTCAGGGAGTGCGTAGTTGACGAGTTGCTCGTCGATTTCTGTGCTATCGATAAATGCCTCTTTGAATGCTTGTTGGCAACCACAAATCAGCGCCAAGCAGATAGTGATGGCAGTAACGGTTGCAGTTGTTTTCATGCGTTCCACCTCCTCGCGAATGAGGGCTTCGCTCCTACTCTATCTCCCAATCGGTTGCCAACAGCGAACAACACATCAAAGATCAAACCTAAACCGTCTCAGCAAGTGATTTCTCGATGATCGAAACCGCTTCGTCAACATGTGCTGCCGTAATGTTGAGCGGTGGTAAAAAGCGGAGGACGTAGTTGTTCGTGCAGATCGCGATCAATCCATTTTCGATACATTTGGCCGCAAGCGCATTCGCATCGATAGACATGACCAATCCACACAGCAAGCCTTTACCACGCATCTCTTTAATTGGATATCTGTCCTTCAATTTCATCAATTGATCTACTAGATAAGCGCCCATCTTGATCGCATTTTCGCCGAGCTTTTCATCGATGATCGTTCTTACGGTTGCATACGCCACCGCCGTCACGAGCGGATTTCCCCCGAACGTCGCCGCATGTGTACCGGGAACAAAACTATCGGCAATATGCTTCTTCGCAAGCATCCCGCCGATCGGGACACCGCCACCGAGCGACTTTGCCATTGTGAGAATATCGGGCACAACACCGTAGCTCTGATATCCGAAAAGTGTCCCCAGACGCGCCATTGCGGTTTGGACTTCATCAAAAACGAGGACGAGATTATGCTTGTCACAAAGTTCGCGCAACCCTGCGAGATAGCCTTCACTTGGCGTGTTGACACCCCCTTCGGACTGGATGGGCTCCACAAGAATCGCACACGTTTTTTCACTGATTGCCGCTTCCACTGCCGGTAGGTCATCATACGGAACGTATTGAAATCCGGGTAACATCGGCTCAAACCCCTTGTGATATTTGGGTTGAGCGGTTGCTGTGATGGTCGCCATTGTCCGCCCATGGAACGAGTTTTCCATCGTGATGATCTCGTAGGCGCCTGTTCTGCCTTGATCCTTAATATACTTCCGCGCTAATTTAATCGCCGCTTCATTCGCCTCTGCACCGCTGTTGCAGAAAAAGCACTGATCCAAATCGCAATTATCGATCAGTAATTTCGCCAATTTCGCCTGAGGTTCAATGTAATAAAGGTTGGAGACATGGATGAGCTTCGCTGCCTGCTCACGGATTGCTGCAACAACATTTGGGTGGCAATGCCCCAAACCGTTGACGGCAATTCCCCCCAAGAAGTCGAGATATTTCACCCCATCGGCGTCCCAAACGTAAGGTCCCTCGCCACGTACCAGGGCGAGTTTGCGATCGCCGTAGGTATTCATAATATACGCTGTCGCCATCTCTTTAATTTCGGCGGTTGTCATTCGATCTATACCCTCCTCTGACTGCCTCGTAATGGGTTAAATTTGAGTTCCTGTTATCTCATGAAGTTTTTCATATTCTACTGAGTACTTCATCAGAGTTGCTTTAATCTGTCTGTCCTCTCAAATATTATAAGGGAAGCGCTGCCGATATTCAATATCAAAGTCATCAGGACGGAGCAAATTACGAGGTGTTATCTCAAGTTTTTCAGGCGCATTCGATTGTCGTTTCGATGTTGTAATTGGGGCACCACGCCGACAATGACATCCCTATGCAATCTTCTTGACGA
>JAPUIP010000800.1 GCA_027296925.1 Candidatus Poribacteria bacterium
AACATCGACAGTTCGGAAGATCATCGCACGTGCTGGCGAACTAGCAGGTCTTGGATTCCCCGTGCACCCGCACATGCTGCGACACGCCTGCGGGTTCAAGTTAGCCAACGATGGTCACGACACCCGTGCGATTCAACATTACTTGGGTCACAAGAACATCCAACATACGGTCCGGTACACTGAGTTAGCGCCGGATCGCTTCAATCGGTTCTGGCAAGACTAACGTTACATGTGGCGTTTAGTGCCAGGCTTTGGGGTAGCCCCCCCTTTTTGGAAGACGTGCCCTGGCAATACCCACCTCCACATTTTTCGGAGAAAAACTTGGTACTTCCCCACAAAAAAATCCCTGCACAAGGCGGGGTGAGTTCACGGCTCAAAATTACAACTAGCAACGATGCTATCGGCTAGTTGTTTCTTCTACCCTTAGCCTTAGTCACGACGACATCCTGGCCCTCAATGGAGGTGACCTATTATCCATAAAATATTCCTTTATTTTATCACATTTTTAATCCAACTCGGTTCATCTCTGTCTCAATACAGCACTACTATACTAACTGAATTTTTTCCGTTATTTCCGAGAAGATATCCTCAAGAACATTTTCTTCGGCACACGTCTTGAGGTATTCATCCATCAAATTTGCGGGACTGTGCTGGCCGACGCTTGTGGCCACTTGTCCGATTATGTTCTTCGCATTGTATGTGTCCAGAATCTCCTCGGGGATTTCTGCAATGTCAGCTAATTTCCTAAAAACCAATGTTTTCGTATCGATTGATGCTTCTTTCACTTTCTCTCGAATAAGGCTTCTCATTTCCTCCTCGGTTGTGTCAGCGATCTTTGCAAGTATCGCTGGCTTGAGAAAGTAATTTTCGATGCTGTATTTCTGCAGATGAATAAAGCGCTCATTGCCTCTCAAATCCTTGTCGAGTTCCATGTTATCGCCATCGATCAAGAAGTATGCATTTTTGGACCCTTCCCGAGTGATATACCGACAGAGGCTTTTGACGTTGTCACGGTTACCAGCGATTGAGACAAATACATCTTTAGATAAGTGGTTGGCCAAGAACTCGACCACATGTCTTTGTCCATTGTCCTCAACATAAAAGACGGCTTCGCTGGTCTCAAATGCGGTCACCAATTTCAAAGCATCACCACCGATTTTCGTCTTTATCTCCTCAGTCGGATACATCTCGACCACTATCTGTCCTTGCCGCCAGATCAAGAATTGTGTTTGGTGCAAAAAATCTGTGTTGAAGATGATCCGGGAATGTGTTGTCGCGATAATCTGTTTATCGAATTCACGACAAAACCAGTCCAAGAATCGGAACAGGCCATACTCGAGATCCCAGTTCAGGTGTAACTCGGGCTCATCGATCAAGTAAATATCTTCTTCATTTCGATTTGCATATATATTAAAAATGATTGCAAACACCTCACTCTCTCCCCGGCTGAGTGAGTTTATCGGTACATCAATACTTCCCATTTTTCTGACAGATAGGTTCAGTTGTTTCTCTTTCCATTTTGCAATAATCTCGAATTCCGGAAACACCTTTTGGAGAACAGTGTTAAAATCATCACGCGTCTCTTTCACAGCCTTCTCAATTGGGATGCCTCCAGCCGCAAACAGATCTTCGTATGCGAGGACAAATAGCTCGCCAAATGAACGGTATGTGGCAACTTTCCAATCATTAATCGCAAACCCCTGCATTGCAACATTGATCTTTTGGATACTAACGTTCTGAGTTCTTAGGTTTTGTACGATATCTTCCTGAGTTCTCTTCTCCGCATTTCGCAGTGGATTAAAAACAACGATACGGTCCGTCGTCACATCGCGGGCAAATTTTCTGGTGGGGCTGCCTTTGAGCTGGTTAATGACCTGGGTTTTGCCGGTTCCATTTTCTCCACTGATGATGTTCAGCCCAGGTTGAAATTCGATGGTAGATTGAAAAATCCCATCAAAGAGATCTATTGAGATGTGTTGAATATATGGATGTTGTGGGTCGGACATTGTGGTTTATATTACAAGTTTGACAAGATCTGTCGAGTCATGCGTGTGCTGGTTCTTTTCGCCTCAAATCTCCGGATCGTATACCTCTTCGACCTTCTTTCGTTGACCCGCCACTATCGAAGCTAAGTGCTTACGAGAAGCCAACCCATAAGCCTGCTTTCGCTCAGGCGCATCGATCCCGGCTAAACGAATCTTGTGTTGCTGATAGTTAGCGTCGAGGACGTAGAGGGTATTGCCATCCGTAATCTTGACGACCTTGCCGGTGAGAGTATCGGCGGGGGCCGCTATGGAGAGAAATACGAGGAAGCAAAGAGTGATCAGACGGACTGCCCAATGGCATTCCCTTATCCCTGTATTCCTCGTTTGAACGCCCACAGATCACAGTATATTTGATCTCCCGTCGCGAACGTGGTTTGCTGTGGTTGGCAGGTGCTGGGCGATTAGCTTTCTTGGAAAAACCAACTGCCAAAGATTCACCTGCCGTTTTGTACCTTGCCGCTTTTTGAGGGGTCTTGCCCTCCGTCCTTTGGTACGTACCACACCGGTATCGGACCGTTGCTGATACCGTGATGACGTGTCAGTACGACAAAGCCGTCAATGAGGAAAACCGATATGAGCCGCAAAAGCATCATCGCTCTGACGCCCTCGCAACAGCGACTAATGATCAGAAGATGGTGCGTCTGTCCATGGGGGTGATCCCACCTTGCTAAAGCGAACGAAAAGGGGAGTCTGGGGAATCGGCCTGGCAGTCCTGTTCGCCACGAGCGTGCAGGCGGTCACGGTAGAGGTGCTGGACGAAGGGATTAGCAATAGCTTGGCACTGGGAGCGCCCACCGTGGGGATCGACGGTATCGGGAACGCGCTCGCTGCCTGGGAATACCAATTCACCGACCCGGGCGAATTGTACACCGCCCGATATGACACCACCGGGGGGTGGGGGCCAAAGGCCTTGCTCGACACGAGCGCCATCGGTGATCGCGTCTTTCTTTCAGTCGTAGCCGTCAACGAAAACGGTATCGGCCTGCTCGCTTGGACGGGTCAGAAAGGCATTTACGCTTCGACGTTTTTGCCCGGAGGCAGTTGGCAACCCCCGCAGGTTATCGCCTCCGGTGACACGCCATTTTCGACCTTTGCGACCCATCTGCAGCTGGGGATTGATTCCGCTGGCAACGGTGTGCTCGTTTGGGATACTGAACTTGAGCTTCAGGTATTCAGCAGCCAATATAATTTCAGTACCGACACGTGGACTCTACCGGAGGTCATCGGGGACAGGCGATTTGCCAGAAGCGCGCTTTCGCTGGCCGTGAGTCCCGGCGGGAATGCCGTGCTCTTATGGGAACATTGGAATTTCATTTTGTGGACGCTATATGCGTCTTCCTTCATTGCCGGACAAGGTTGGCAAGCACCAGAGGTGGTTTATACGTCTAATTTCGGGCACAGACCCCATGTCACTATCAATGATGGCGGGGAAGCCGTGGCGGTGTGGGTAGACTCTGTTTTCCCGAATACATCGCTTTACGCGGCCCGGTTTATCCCCGGCCAAGGCTGGCAGCCCACTGAGGGACTATCGGTCAATAATCCTAACCGACCCGCAGACCCTAAAGTCGCGCTAAATTCATCAGGCAATGCCATTGTCGTCTGGCGCCATGCTTTCGATTTCTCGATCGCTGCGGATCGCTACATTGCAGGTGATGGCTGGCAAGGCGTGGAAGTCCTTAAGCCGCTTGGTACTGGCGGCGATCCAACGGTTCTGCGACCCCATATCGATGATCAGGGCAACATCGTTGTGCTTTGGGATCCCACACTGGGCGCGGCGGAAATTGAGATGAAGCGTTTCGATCCCTCGCAGGGCTGGCTGGACACCGAAGGATTGTTATTCATGGGCAATAAGGGACCGGTTTCCGACGTTGATTTTGCGATAAATGCCAGCGGCAAAAGTGTCATCGTCTGGCGCGAAGCTTATGACATTTGCGATCCACTTTGCGGTACATTTCGCGACATTCTTACGGCCTATGGATTCGTGATCATTGCCGGCGATCTCGACCGCGACGGTGATGTTGATCGTGCAGACCGCGATATCTTTGTCGGCTCCTTACTCAGCTGTACCGGCGATGAGAGCTTTGTCGCTGAGACTGATTACAACGGTAACGGCTGTACCGACTTCGACGATTACCTCACGTGGTACCGGTTCTTTAAAGCATTTGCCGCCACCCCCCCGAGTCCCGGCGGCCCGCCGAGGCCTGCGAAAAAAGAATTGACCTGGCCCCGCTAGTCATGGCTCTTGCCGTGCGGGCCTTTTCCTTTCTGTGAAGCGTTGCTAGATTGCTTCTGCGTAACACACAGGAACACCTCCCATGCCCTTCTACCTCACCCCAAACAAGACGACTTCAACCGCGCCTTCTC
>JAPUIP010000801.1 GCA_027296925.1 Candidatus Poribacteria bacterium
TTGACAGGTCTGCCAGAACCCCGCCACGGATCAACATCCCTAGCTCCTCCATGACGAAAACCAATTCGTTTAAGCCTTCGTCGAGCAGATCGGATCGCACATCCAACGCCTCGACCTGTTCAACGAAAGAAGCATCGGTGGCGCGGATCGTCGCAATGGCAAGACAGCGCTGCACCAGCTCCGGTGACAGATTTAATGCCGATTGCAGTGTCGAAGTAACTTCACCCTCACCGATCTTGTCGAGTTTATCGACAATCCGAATCGCCGCAACGGTGTCCTCAATACCCAGCCCTTTGAAGTAACCCTCCAGGATCTTCCGATTGCTGATGCGGATCTGAATCTCTCCAATATCAAGAGAACGCAGTGTGTCGTAAATAATCGCCGGCATTTCTGCGTCAAAGTGAAGCGGCAGACCATCCACATTGATCACATCAATATCGCCCTGATAGAACTCCCGGTAACGCCCATCTTGGGGACGTTCGCCACGCCATACCCGCTGGATCTGATAGCGTTTGAATGGAAAGACGAGCGCGTTGAAATGCTGCGCCACATAGCGCGCTAAGGGAACCGTCAAGTCATAGTGCAGCGCCAAACGTGCATCGCTGGTATCGTGCTGGTCCGCCTGGAATCGAGTCAGTGTGTAAATCTCATTGTCCGTCTCTCCTTTAGCGAGCAGTACATCTAACTCTTCGACAGACGGTGTCTCGATGGAGCAGAAACCGAAACTTTCAAAGGTGCGGCGGATTTTATCAATCCACTTCAGTTCAACCAGCCGCTGCTCGGGCAACCACTCGGGAAAGCCGCTTATCGGGCGAGGGCGGTAAATCTTTTGCTTCGACATGAAAATACTCCCGTAAAATCTGATGCGTGATACGTTGATTCTTCTGTGGAATGGCAACGAGAGAATTGCCGCGTTTGGCGACGGAAACCTTCCCCCGCGGCTGTGAATGTAAATTATTAACCCATTTTCAGAGTTAAAATTCACATTGGTTACGGCACCTTCAGTCGTGCGCCGCATTGCCAGAAGGCACCAGTTTCTTTTTCAAAATTGCCATTCCCAAAAAGCGGACCACATCTTCGCCTATTCATAGGCTGCTTCGGTCCGCTTCTGTCTACCGAAATTGAGCTTTACGGTTCGATCTCACTACCAAATTGCATTTATTATATCACAGGTGAATGCTGCAAATCTACGCTATTGAAATCCCATGACGCTTTGGTGGAGCAAAGACAGCGACTCTCAGATCAGCGCCCACAACGCGGAACTACTCGAGCAGATTGATAATCATCTGAGCAGGCAAGCGTCGCCATGTGACGCGTGAACGCGCCCATTTTTCGCTTTCAAATTATTCCGTTATGGTCTAAAATAGAACGGCTCATCTTTCGAAAATTCAGAACGCAGAAGGGAGTCGATTATGATTTACGAACTCAGAACTTATCAGGTTGTTCCCGGCAGGATGAAAGAACTCAACGATCGCTTTGCGAACATTACGGTGCGCCTGTTCGAGAAACACGGCATGAAGGTCGTTGGGTTTTGGGAAACCGCAATCGGCGAAGCAACGACAACAGAGTTAATTTACATGCTTGCCTTCGAAGACCTCGGCCACTATCAGAGGGCGTGGGATGCTTTCATTGCCGATCCGGAATGGCAGGAAGCGAAACAGCGAACAGAAGTCAATGGACCATTGGTGAATGTCGCCGGATCAAAGATCATTGAACCGACGGATTACTCTCCGATGCAGTGAAGTGCGTCAACGCAGAATCGCTAACCGCCCGACCTCTTCGATCTTGTCTTCATCTGTCTCGACGGTGACTTTGTAGAAATAGGTGCCGTTTGCCAGACGTGTTCCATTTTCATCACGGGCATCCCAATAGGTTTCGTTATAGTGGCGTCTCGCTGATGCATCTTCAAGCGTTCGGATGAGCCTACCGTTCACGGTGTAGATTTTGATTGTGACGCGATCTGGCACCTGTACGAGATTATAGGTGAAAACCGTATTGGTGCGTATCGGGTTTGGCGCATTGAGGATGGATGTGATTTCTACAGGCTCTTCGAGACGAAAACGGTAGATTGGCGTCTCGGTCGTATTTTCACTCGTATCCGTGACGAGGACCTGGATCTGGTATTCGTCATTGGGCAGGTCGGGCTCAAAGGTGATCTGCGCCTGCGTCGGCTGAGTAACGTCGAACGCCAGCGCGTAGTTTTCTTCGGGCAACGGCAGCAGCGGTGTACTTGTCGAGCCAAAGGCAAATTGAATCGTCTGCGGATGGATACCGTGTTCGTCGGCAATCTCAATGTCGAACTGTGGTTGTTCGCGTATAATTTCGCCATCCGTCAGCACGCCGCCGTTGAGGCGAATTTCAACGGTTGGTGGCTCGAGATCTGGCTGCTGCTCAACAAGAAAGAGAAATTCACGAAATCCGCTTTCGCCACCAAGCGCATTGCCGTTGAGGTCACTCACCCCGACTCTGAAGAGATAACGACCGATGAACAGAATCGGTTTGTAGCGGATGGGAACGGTTGTCACGGGTTGCCTGCTAACGATATTGAAGTCCTGAATTGCTTCAAACGGGCCGTCGTCTTTACTTACCGACAGCACGAAGCTCTCCAAATCGATGCCGTTTTCATCCTCCAGGAGCAGGGAAATGTCGGGACGTGGTGGGATGACGCTGCCATTCGGCGGAACTTCGCCATTGACCCAGAATTGGAGCTTTGGCGGCGCCACATCCGAATTCATCATAAGTGCAACCGTCGAGAGTTCCCTTGTCTCTGTAGAAACCACACCGACAGTCAACGCGCTGAATTTGAGCTTGTCGCCAAATGCAAAGGGGTCATCTCCAGAGGCAACCTGGATTTCGATTCCGAGATGGTCAATTACCAGCGGTTGGTTGATCCGCCCCACAGCCGGATTTCCTCGCGCGTTGAGAATCGGTTCGTTCAACGCATTCCGTACCTCAAACTGCTCGCTATCTCGGAAGAAGATGAGCCAATCCCCGGTCTCAAACTGATTTTCCACCCCGGCGTTCACACGCACTTGAGCCGAACCGTCGCCGCGATTGGTATTGCGTAGCGCAGAAAGACGCACCGTCCCGGTTGGACTGGCAGCGGTGTCAAACGCTAACACATCGCCGAATGCAAAGGGCAGATTTTCACCGGATGCATCTGCCTCCGGGCGGGGAATATCGAACTCGATGCCGAGAACCTCATCTCTGAAGATATTATCAACCTGCCCAGATCTATTGAGTTTTTCGACTTCACTTCTGCCTTGCCGCTGAAGCAAGATTTCATATCGATCCGCGTCAAGGAAGACGATTGCCCACCTCCCTGCCGGTGTGAGCGTCGAATCAACACGAACTGAAGATGTCCGCAATGTCTGCGCACTTTTATTTTCGGGCTGTGCCGGCGTGACAAATCTGTCAGGGACAAAATTCCCTTCACGGTCACGCGATACCTCGGACGGGAGCCGCTTCCAGGCGCGAATCTCTGTTTGCCACGCATAGATCGCGAGCCGTTCGACTTCTCTTTGCAAGGCGGTATTGAACTCTTCCGTGCCGGGGGTGAGTCCAAAATCTTTCTGCAAATGACCTTTCACGGCATCCAGATCAAAGCGGAATTTGAGTACCGCTGGCTTGGCCAGTTGTTTGACATCGGTATGCAATTCAATCCGGTATGCTTTGCGAAAAGCCTCGGTCTGATGCGTCATTAGACGCAAGCCCGGCTGAAATGAAACGGGAGGCTCGATTGCATCGATGCCGAGCGTCACGGTCCCTTCGCCGGCCGCGCCGATTGGGAAGAAAGCGTCAAACACCCGATTCAAGCTGAACGCCGTCAGTGTTTCGCCCACCTTCAAGGTGAATTGATTGACAACAAGCGATTGGACCGCTCTGTTATCGAATTGCCGCGGTTCATCGAGCTTACCGATGATGCGATCGGTCGGGTCGTCGTCGGGAGATTCCGGGTCCGCGAAAACGTGAATCTGATGAAAACCGGTCGACAGTGGCTCATCCAGAATTAACATGACCGTCACTTCCTGCAGGTTCGTCGCACCTGCTTTCCACTCATCCGCCCCGACCCGAACCCGTCCAAACACCGCTGCGTCAGCATCAATCTGGCTATCTCGGTTTCGATCTGGATCGTCCGCCGAAAACCAGACCTCAATATCGACATCGATTTCCTTGCCACCATCGTTGACGAGGTCAACCGTAAGCGTGTAGGCGTTTCTCGCCTTTAGGAAGCTGTAGCGGATGGGTGTAGCTGAAGCGATGGCGATATTCGCGCCCTCCGGAACCCGGAGCGATTTCCTGTCGGTCTTGACGACATGGTCGGTGCGGTCGGTCACCACGATCTGATACCGCACCGATTTTCCCCCCTTCGGCAGTGGAATGGGCGTTCGGAGCGTGTACCAGCGCCCTCCCCTGACCGCAGGAGAAGGCGGCGCCGGATCGGGGCTCATGGACACCGTGTGCTCGGCGAATTCCACCGTGTCACTCCAGATCACTTCGACCGACTTGAGACCGTCGGGGCCTTCATTATCCACAACCAGCACGGAGAGGTTCAGAGTATTCGCGACGCGATGGTCCATATCTTCGCGGACTTCGAGGATGGCGGGTTGATACGTCCAGAATTTCGTGCCTCCGACCGCTGCCCGCTGATCGTCGAAAGCGAAGAGACGGACGATACCCGGCCCGGGTTCTACATCTTGTGGAATGGCCATGCGAATCGTGCCGAAACCGCCCTGCCAAACCTGGATGCGATCCTTGCGTGTTGGTCGATCGTTGGTCGGATTATCATCCAGGTCGTTCGCAAATAGCGCTAGTGCAGACATCGCACCCGTGCTGAAATCGGTTGCCTGGCGAAACTCGATTGCTCCGGTAATCGGCGAAAACTGATGTCGACCAACAACGTTTTGCCGAATGACCAGTTCTTTGTTTGGATCAACAGCGAGCTCGTCCAACTCAACCCGAATCTCTAAATCAGGCAGCGCGAGCCGAGTCGCCGGATCGCCGAAAAGGGTGTACTGTTCCGCACCAGGAATCCACAGTGCTGGCGCCCTCATCATAAACTGCGTCTTTGCATCGGCGATGATTGCGCCAAGTGTCGAAGGCTGAACGGTGAAAATCGAGTTGAAGAGATCCTTGTCGAACTCCGCGTTGGCACTTCCGAAAGTCAAGCGGGTTGCGCTCAGCGTGCCAATTGCGCCGTACCTTCCCATCAAAAACTGTTCGCTCATGCTCCGCTGCCCAAACTGTAACGGTTGATCGAATTGACCGTTCAGGCATGTGGTTGTGATGATAAACGGCAGGCGCTCATTCCGCAGCGTTTCCGCGTTTTCAATACGGAAAATCCCTTCATCCGCCCAGGTCTGTGTGCCGCCATGCCCGGAATATTCAAGGATGACGACGCCATCATCGATCGTTGTTAGAATAGCTTGCTTCGTGAGCGCTGAATTCCCAATTCGCCGCAAGTACACTTTGCGCGTCTCGTAACCGACAGGAATGAAGTCTTCAATCAGTTCTTCGCGGCTCTCCTCAAAAATGCTGTCCGTTGGGTTATCCACGTCATTATCCGCCACTTGCATC